>NZ_JAKRGA010000004.1:300000-456811 GCF_022347785.1 Psychrobium sp. MM17-31 | reverse complement strand
TCACCCGTCCGCCGCTCGACGCCAGAGTAGCAAGCTACTCTTCGTTTCCGCTCGACTTGCATGTGTTAGGCCTGCCGCCAGCGTTCAATCTGAGCCATGATCAAACTCTTCAATTAAAATTTGATTTAGGTTCTCAATGAATTCTGTCTATTTGCATAGGCATTGTCATTAAGTTCCAAAGTAATAAATTACTTAAGTGATTCTTAACTTCAAATGCCCACACAGTTTATTTGAATACTAATTTTTAAAGAACGTTTATCTCTATCACCACTTGGTGAGAGAACCGCGTTGAAGCCTTTGCTTCTCTGCGTTTCGGGTTGCGCATTTTACGCATTCCCGATTTGAAGTCAACAACTAATTTAAATTTTTATTAAAAATATTTAATCGTTATTTTCTTCGCTGACTTGCTCTTAACTCCTTAGTAGAAGCCGTTGTGCCGTGTCAGTGGATGCGCATTATAGAGATCCAATTTAACTTGGCAAGGGCTTTTTTGATCTTTTTATGAGTTTGATGCTTAAAATGGTTTGAGATCACAAAAAGTTGGCTTTTAAGACGAGAAAATGAGCATATCAGGCAAGGTTAGCTGCTGACATGCTCATTTTTTATAAGGTTGGGTTTAATAATAGTTTTATTTAACGTTAGCGCCTTGAGCGATCCATTGCGCTATATAGCTACGTTCTTCACCCGTCATCTTCGTCTTATTAATAAAGGGCATATCCTTAGCGTCTATTGCACGAGCTTGAATACGTGGTGCCCAGCGTTTCATATCATCTAAGGTATCTAAGATCACACCGCCTTGAGCCACGGTAAAGATTTGATCGGTATTCTTTTTAGAATGACATGCGGTGCAACGTTCGTTAATGATGCTTTTAACCTGTGCTACTTCAATAGTATTTTGCGGTGTTTGCGCGCTTGTCTCTATTTTCTTAGGCGCAATAGCGATCATCAGCGCAACAGTTAATAGCGCAGCGGCTACTAATACCATCTTATTTTCATTACCTTTATGTCTTGCTACGAAGTATTGTCTAATGGCGGCAGTGATAATAAAGATCACCATCAACACAGCCCAATTGTATTGATGATTAAAGATCATAGGATAGTGATTGCTGATCATTATGAAGATCAAAGGCAGTGTTGCATAGGTATTGTGGGTTGAGCGCAATTTAGCTTTGGCTCCCCAGCTAGGATCTACAGGTTCGCCCTTTTCAACACTACTGACCAAGGCGCGTTGCGAGGGCATAATGGTGAAGAACACATTACCTGCCATGATAGTACCGACCACAGCGCCAACGTGCATGAATGCGCCACGTGCGCTAAAGGTTTGTGATAGGACGTAAGAGAGACCACAGATCAGCACCATTAAGATGATGCCAAGAACGACACCGTGCTCACTGAGTTTAGTGCGGCATAGTAAGTCGTAAACTAACCAGCCACCTGCGATACTTGCAAGGCCAATAGTGATAGCCAATGCTGGCGAGATGTCAGATACCGACGGATCGATAAGATAGGTTTCAGCACCGAGATAAAACATCAGTGCTAATAAGACGAAGCCTGTTAGCCAGGTGCTGTAGGCTTCCCATTTAAACCAGTGGAGCAGTTTGGGCATTTGCTCTGGCGCGTGTTTGTATTTGGCGACTTCGTAAAAGCCACCACCGTGAATGGCCCAGAGATCTCCCCCTATGCCTTTGTCACTCTTCCATTGTGGCGGTTTTTCCAGATGATTATCCAGCCACACAAAATAAAAGGATGCACCTATCCATGCTATACCCGTAATCACGTGGGCAAACCTCAATATCAGGTTTAGCCATTCAGTAATATAAGGATCCATTTCCTACTACTCCAATCAATCCTGCACCTGAGTAGTCACCGCGACCCTCATGATGTGAATTGTTATAATTTTTTACCTCTGTTTTATAACGAGGTTAGAGCGCACTCTGCTTGGGAGCATCGCGATCGTGCATTTGCTCTCCCATCACATAAGTGGCTTTAATGGCGCGATCGTCACCTAGTGTTGTCATGACGAACAGACGCTCTAATAAGTCTTTTGACTTGTTCATGCGCACGCGCATTAAATCTGTTGATTGATAATCAAGCACGACAAAATCAGCTTCTTTACCTGCTTCGAAGTTACCGATCTTACTGTCTAAATCTAGTGCTTGTGCCCCGCCAAGGGTGGCGAGGAAAAATGATTTCAGTGCTGTTAGCTTTTCGCCACGCAGCTGTTGAATTTTGTATGCTTCATTGAGTGTTTGCAGCTGTGAAAAGCTAGTGCCGCCCCCAACATCAGTGCCTAGACCCACATCGACGTTATAGGCTTCCGCCTTTTTAAGATTGAATAAGCCGCTACCTAAGAATAAGTTTGACGTTGAGCAGTATGACAGTGACGAGTCAGTATCCGATAAACGTTGGTACTCGCTGTCACACAGATGAATGCCATGAGCAAATACGCTGCGTTTGCTTAGTAAGCCGTGCTTGTCGTAAACATCTAAGTAGTTTTCACACTCTGGGAATAGCTCTTTTACCCACGCACACTCGTTTTCATTTTCACTAAGATGGGTATGCATAAACACATCTGGATATTCTTTGAGTAAATCGCCCGCTTTATGTAGCTGCTCACTAGTGCTGGTTGGCGCAAAGCGCGGCGTTACCGCGTAATGTAAACGGCCTTTACCGTGCCATTTTTCAATGAGTGCTTTTGATTCATCATAACTTGATTGCGCCGTATCCGTTAGATTGTCTGGCGCGTTGCGATCCATCATCACTTTGCCGCAGATCATACGCAGGTTCATTTTTTCTGCGCGCTCGAAAAAGGCATCGACAGATTCTGGATGCACTGTTCCGAAAACTAGCGCCGTAGTGGTACCGTTCTGTAATAGCTGATCTAAGAAAAATTGTGCGCGTGGCAACGCAAAGTCTTTATCCCCAAACTGCGCTTCCGTTGGAAAAGTATAGGTATCTAACCATTCTAATAGCTGCTCGCCATAAGAGCCGATGATTTCAGTTTGCGGAAAGTGAATATGAGTATCAACAAAACCCGGCATTAGAATGCCATTATCATGAACAGTCACTTCAACGTCATCGGCTAAGGTTGGCAAGATATCTTGCGCCTCGCCTAATTGCTCAACCAAGCCGTTCTTAACGACTAAAACACCATCAGCGAAATGTTGATAGCTATTGGTTTCATCTTTTGCCGGATCGCTTAAAAAGTGAAGAATTTCGCCGCGAAAGGCCTTGGTTGTGTTGTTCATTGTGTAACTCATTAAAAACTAAAATTAAAATTCTATTGTGATTTGTTGTGGCTCTTCGATTGTCACTTCGTCACAATTGTTGCCAGCGCCGCAGCGATCGACAACTAAAAAATCACTCACTTCATTGAGGGCTAAACAGAAGTGATGCCAGGTTCCGGTGTGATAATTCACACCCTGATGTGATTGTGCTAAAAAGACTTCGATTTTACGCAGATCTAGCTCACCCTTTGGCGCAACCACCACTAAATAAGGATTGTCACTTAACGGCATAAAGGCCTGCGAGCCCTGAGGATGACGCTCCATCATGCCGATCTTTATCGGCAGCGCCAATGGCGTAGAGCGGAAAATACTAATAATGCCCTGCGCACCATCGCCAATGGTTTCAACCGCCGCCAACTTGTGATGACGGGTGGTGTAACCTTGGTTAATGGCAAAATGCTCATTGTTATCGCTGACCTCAATAACATCACCAAAAGCGGAGAAAGCTTCTTGGGTTAGCGGCTTGGCTTGCATCATCATATTTTCCATCGTGCTTAACTTCCGCGATAGGTTGAATAACCGTAAGCCGTTAATAGCAATGGAATATGGTAATGACTACCGCTGCCATCGACGTTAAACACGATATCAACGTATGGATAGAAACCTTGTTCGTTATTAGCATCGAAATAACTTTGAGTATCAAAGTGCATGCGATAGGTGCCAGCGTCTAACACGACACTATCAGCCAACAAACCGCCGATACGGCCATCGTCATTAGTTACGCCAGTCGACATTTCTTGCCATTCATCACCAACTTTAATGAAGAGTGTAATTGGCACATTCGCCGCTGGTGTGCCGCGCGTAGTATCTAAAATGTGGGTAGTAATTTGACTCATCTTCAATTCCTTATGTCAATTTCGCTAATCGAATATGAAAAATTTTGCGTTGCTCTTCTGCGGCGTTGCGAAGTTCAGTGTCGCGATCGTTGCCAAGTCTCGCTTGTAATAACTCGTTCATCTGCGCTGCGCTCTTACCTGTCGCACACACAATGAAGATAAAACCAAACTTAGCTTCGTAGTCGCTGTTACCTTGCGCTAATTCGTTGATGGTTTGCTCATCGGCTTCACTCATCCCCGACTGCTCACCAGCCGCTAGCTCTTTGGTGTTAGCGTACTTAGCGCGCAAGCTATTAACGTCACCAATTTTCGGGTGACCATCAAAGGCTTCTAAATAATCTTTTTCGTCCAAACCAATCCAGTGCTGGTTTGCTGCCTCATAAAGTTCATCAGCACTGTTGTACGGTCGCGATGCCACCATTTTGCTCACCCAAGTGCTTGAGGTGCAACACTGCATAAATGCATGAGTAGCGTCTTGTTCTGATTGTTTGTTGATGTCTAAATAATTCATATTTTTTCTCGTAATCCTTTCATAAAGCGCACCTTATGACGTGCAATATCTACTGCCCGCTATCTTTCGCCTTAAACTATGGAGCCGTTTTGACGTGTGATTTAGTCCAATCTATCCAAAGAGCAATGTCATTCGCACGCCAGTTACTTTTTTTAGAAAACACGTCCTTGTGTTTTCCCCTTCGGGCAGCCTACGGCTGTTCAAATTGGTTCCAGACCAATTTGTGCGTCGCCACTAGAATATCTGGAATATTCTAGGACTGCGCAGCAGGTCGCGAAGCGATAAGTATCAGGACGATACTTACAACAAAGTAACCAAAAAAGGCGAGCCCCAATTAGTTGTTTATCTATCGCAACCGAATTGTCTTAACGAAACCGATTTTTATCCGCATCCTGCGGAAAAATCTAAAAAATCATCCATGATTTTTTCTTCTAACAATTCAATTACGATAGACAACTAATCAAGGGCACTTGATCGCACTCCATTAGTACATCATGCGTATTTGCACGTCATACAACTACAAAACTCAAAGGAGCTAACTACGCGATACTTCCAAACAACCGCATACGGCTAACACCACCATCAGGGAAGATGTTTAGGCGTACATGGGTAAAGGCTGTTTCGTTATTGCAAATTTCATCGATAAACAAATGTTCGCGATCGGCAAATAGCTTGGTGCGTTCGATAACAGATTGCCATTGTGCTTCACCTGCTAATACAGTTTCATCATCGCTCACACAACCCTCTAGGCTGAACGTGTCAGGGAAGTTACCTTTAAAGTGCGCAGTGTCTATGATGGCTTTTTTAATCACGCCGCGGGTAGCTAACTTAACCACTGACCAGTCAGGGCCTGGATCGCGGCGGCGTTTGGTTTCCCAGCCATCACCCATGTTTACGCCACGTCCCGGCATGATGAGGTTGTTCTTATCGCTAAAGAACATATCTGAACACATCAATGCACGAGCGCCGTTTTTAATGGCGGCTAAATCAATTAGCTCACCTGCCACAAAGTTATTCATATCCAATACTGGATCGCCATAAACGCGGAAACGAGCGATGCCGCCGTCAGGGAACATGGTGATGCGCACATGCGTCCATACCTGATCTGAATCGACTTCAAATAAATTCTGGCTATGAGCATTGGTATCGCTTTGCGCTACAATCACACGCCATTCAGCATTCTCTGGGCTACCTGTGGTATTAGTCGCTTCAACCATAATCGATTGCGGCGCATTACCTTTAAAGTGATTAGTATCGACATCGACACCGCGAATAACACCAGCAACGCCTAAGCGGATCACACACCAATCTTCGTCACGACCGTTGTCACGACCATAGCTACGGCGAGACTCCCAGCCGTCCATCCACTTGCCGCGATCCGTGTATTTATCTTCGATAAACACGCCGCGTCCCGGCTTAATAAGATTTTCCATTTCCGCAAAGAAGTCATCGCTACACGCCAGAGTTTCGCCACCAAGGCGCGCTTGTGCTAAATCGACATAATGCTGTGTGAAATGTTGGTGTAACTGCTGCTGGTTCATGGTGCTTTAATTTCCTTTAATCACTTATTTTCTAATTGTTCTGTCTCGATCTTGCCATCGAGCATTTGCTTGAGTTCATCCCATTGCACCCCTTGCTTGTGAGGTACTGGTGCCAGCTCTTGCTGATACAAGTTAATCACCTGACCAACAATAGACACCGCCACTTCCATCGGTAACTTGCCCGGTACATCACTCAAGCCAACAGGGCAAGTGATGCTAGCTATCTGCTCGTCGGTGAAACCGCGATGACTAAAACGCTGCTTAAAACGCTTCCATTTAGTATCTGAGCCAATCAAGCCGATATATTTAGCGTCACCACGCTTTAAAATGGCGCTGGTAATATCAAAGTCTCGCTGATGATTGTGAGTCAAGATGATGTAATAACTATTCGGCGGCATGCTAGCGACCTCATCACTTGGCACTTCACTAACAATATGATGCGTATTACGCGCCCTGTGCGCTGGAAATAAATCGCTGCGCTCATCCACCCAATGTAAATTAACTGGTAATCCCGCCAGCATTGGCGCAATAGCATGACCAACATGGCCAGCGCCAAACATCATCACATTGATATTGGTATTGATAAAGGTTTCGAACAATACGCTGGTGCTGCCGCCACAACATTGGCCAAGCTTGGCGCTCAATGGAAAATGCTCAATTTTCTGACCACTTTGTCCATCACGAATTAGCTGCTGGGCAATTTGCGTCGCCTTGTGTTCGAGATGACCGCCGCCGATGGTGTCGAAAGTCGCACTATCACTTACCACCATTTTAGTACCACTATCGCGCGGCGCAGAGCCACGCACACCTAATAAGGTCACAAGCACATAGCTTTGTCCTTGTTGTGATAACTGTTGCGCGGCATCGAGCCAGTGGCTGTTTGGGGTCATACTCATGAGACGAATCCCATATTAGTCCGACTATAATCCTGCGACGCAGAGCCACACTCTCTACAACAGCCTCCTAACAAAGTCACAAGTACATAACTTTGTCCTTGCTGTGATAACTGCTGCGCGGCATCGAGCCAGTGGCTGTTTGGGGTCATACTCATGAGATAGTTACCTCAACTAATCCTGCTGCATCTGCATGACAGCATCTAGCACGCGCTCAGGCGTTGCTGGCGTATGCAGCACAGGGCTTTGTTTGTAATCAGATACCGACGAAATCGCATCGCGCAGTGCCGACCACACCGAAATAGCCAACATAAACGGCGGTTCACCTACTGCTTTCGAATTGTAGATAGTCGCCTCGCGATTTGGCTCGTTTTGCAATAATTCAACGTTGAAATGCTCAGGCATATCGGCAATAGCTGGAATCTTGTAGGTGGCAGGGCCATTAGATAATAAGCGGCCTTGCTCATTCCACATCAATTCTTCTGTCGTTAACCAGCCCATACCTTGGACAAAGGCACCTTCGATTTGTCCCAAATCGATAGCAGGGTTAAGTGAATCACCGACATCGTGTAATACATCTACTCGCTCAACCTTATATTCACCCGTTAGCGTATCAATCACTACTTCCGAACAAGACACGCCATTGGCGTAGTAGAAGAATGGACGACCATTGGCTTTTTCACGGTTGTAATGGATCTTCGGCGTTTTGTAGTACCCTGTCGATGACAGTGAAATACGGTTGATATAAGCCAGTTGCACTAACTCAGCAAAGGCCATAGTTTTGTCGCCAATATGCACGAAGTTATCTTTGAAAATAACTTCCTCTTGCGTCACTTCGAAATGCTCGCTGGCAAATTCCACTAAACGGCCGCGAATAGTCTTAGCAGCCGCCTGTGCTGCTTTACCGTTTAAGTCAGTTCCTGATGATGCCGCTGTTGGTGAGGTATTTGGTACCTTATCGGTACGGGTTGCCGTCACCAAAATATTGTCGATATCTACTTGGAATTCTTGTGCAACTACCTGAGCGACTTTGGTATTTAAACCTTGTCCCATTTCGGTACCACCGTGGTTTAACTGAATTGAACCATCGGTGTATAGATGAATCAACGCGCCAGCCTGATTAAGATGTTGTACGGTAAACGAGATACCAAACTTAACAGGTGTTAGGGCGATACCTTTCTTAATAAACTGATTTTCTTTATTAAATTTAGAAATTGCTTCACGACGAGCTTGGTATTCACAATCGTTTTCTAATTTGTCGATCATCATCGGCAAGATATTGTGCTCAACCGTTTGACCATAGTGGGTCACATTGCGCTCATCTTGACCGTAAAGGTTTAGCTTGCGAACTTCTAATGGATCTTTACCGACTTTACGGGCGATGTCATCCATCACACCTTCGATAGAAATCATCCCTTGCGGACCACCAAAACCACGATACGCCGTATGAGACACTGTATTAGTTTTACAGCGATTACCCACCACATTGGCGTGCTCTAAGAAATAGGCGTTATCGCTGTGGAACATCGCGCGATCGACGATAGCGTCTGATAAATCAGGCGAATAACCACAGTTACCGTTAATGGTAAACTCGATACCTTTCACCATGCCTTCGTCATCAAAACCTACGTTGTAAGTATTTTCAAACGGATGACGCTTACCTGTTGCCGTCATATCATCGTGACGGTTAAGGCGCATTTTTACCGCGCGGCCAGTTTTATTAGCAAGCAACGCAGCAATACAGGCCCAAGGTGCAGCTTGCGTTTCTTTACCACCGAAACCACCACCCATGCGGCGCATGTCGATAGTTACTTTGTTAAATGGAATGCCCAAAACTTCCGCGACTAAAATCTGCACTTCCGATGGATGCTGGCTCGATGAATACACCAACATACCGCCCTCTTCCGTTGGCTCAGCCACAGAAATTTGACCTTCTAAATAAAAGTGCTCTTGACCGCCAATTTGCAGTTCGCCAGACAGCTTATTATCACTCTGGCTAATCGCCGTAGCAGCATCGCCACGAGATTGTGTATGGGTTGGGCGTACAAAGTTTTGTTTTGCTAGCGCATCTTTTACCGATAACACCGGCGTTAACTCGTCATATTCGACAACCGCTAACTTAGCCGCTTTTACCGCCGCTTCATGAGAAGTTGCTGCGACCGCAAATAACGCCTGTCCCATGAACTCAACTTTCTCTTCCACCAGCACAGGATCGCCGCCAAATACAGGGCCAATATCCACTTTACCCGGTACGTCACCACTAGTAATAACCGCCACTACGCCAGGATGTGCTTTAACCTTCGATAAATCCATCGACTTAACGATACCATGAGCAATGGTACTCTGACCGATAGCGCCGTGGAGTTGCTCCGAGCGCTCAGGGCGATCATCGATATAAACGGCTTTACCGCTAACGTGTTTATCCGCACTCTCGTGTTTGTGAGAAACACCAACTTTGCCAGCCACCTTGCTCGACTCTTTCGTCGGTAAATCAACTAACTTACGCATATTGCACAACTCCCGTATTAGTTTGTGGCTGAGAAATTTCGATAAAGGCTTTTTGCAATAGGTTTTGCGCTACTGTCATGCGGTAATCTTTCGAGGCGCGCACATCACTCATTGGCGTGAAATCATTGCCAAGCTTAGCTTTCGCCGCATCGATAGTTGCTTGAGTAAACGGCTGACCATTTAACGCTTGCTCACACTGCGCAGCACGGGCTGGAATGCCTGCCATACCGCCAAAGGCCACACGTGCATCTGTGATCACATCATTTTCAATAGTTAGATTAAAGGCAGCTAATACCGCCGAGATATCGTCATCAAAACGCTTAGAAATCTTATACACCTTAAGCTGCTGAGCCTTGCTAGCAGGCTTAGGCACTTCGATACTTTCGATAAACTCGCTGGTTTGTTGTGACGTTACCTTGTAATCAACAAAGTAATCTTGCAGCGGAATTTGACGTACTTCATCGCCACAACGCAGATTTAATTTCGCATCAAGGGCGATGAGTACCGGCGGTGTATCACCAATCGGAGAGGCATTACCGATGTTGCCACCTAAGGTGCCTTGGTTGCGGATTTGCAATGAGCCGATACGCTCGATCATGTCGCCAAACTCAGGATAATGCGCAGCAAGATGCGGGGTAAATTCGCTATATGGCAGTGCAGCACCGATAACAAACTTGTCGTCGTGCTCTTCAAACTTCTGTAGCTCAGGCACATTCCCCACATAAACGATAGTGCCGAGTTTTTTATGCATTTGGGTAATTTCAAGTACGATATCCGTACCACCAGCCACTAAACGCGCCTGTGGATTATCCAGCATAATTTGACTTAGTTGCGACAGACTTAAAGGGCTGAATGCTTGCTCAGCACCTTGTGACAGCTGAGCCATTGCATCTTTAGTTATGCTGTTTAGAGTTGCGATAGTCTGCTCTGCGTTGCGATCAAATTGATCGGCACCATGATTTTTCGCCGCGGCCGCCGCGTCAACAATGGCGCGATATCCGGTACAACGACACAGGTTGCCAGCCAGCGCTTCTAGTGTTTGATGCTTGCTCGGCTCAGGGAAATTCTTATGTAGCGCGAACAACGACATAATAAAGCCCGGCGTACAGAAACCACATTGCGAGCCGTGAAAATCCACCATCGCTTGTTGCACTGGGTGGAGACATTCGCCATCTTGTAAATCTTCGACAGTAATGAGTTGTTTGCCGTGCAGACTTGGCAATAGGCTAATACAGGCATTCAAGCTCTTGTAACGCAACTTGCCAGCAACAGCTTCTGCCACTACTACAGTACAAGCGCCACAGTCACCTGAGGCACAGCCTTCTTTGGTGCCACTCTTGTGCTGATGCTGTCTTAAATATTGTAAAATCGTCGTATTAGGATCGATGCCACTCAACGTCGTCAACGTATCGTTGAGTAAAAACTGGATCTGATTGTTCGCCATTGCTTTGTCGCTCTTATTGTCACTCAATAACGCTAACTCGTTAATAAGTCAGTCTGGTGACATTTATTTGATTAAATTTGACATAAGTGTCAAGTAATTTTAAAGATAGGTGAATTGAGAGGTTGAGTCAATGTTACGAAAAATCGGACCTAGGTCATAACAAAAAACTGTGATATGAATCGATAATTCTGTTTGATCAATATATGCGTTGAATTACCATCCATAAAAGTGGAATGCTTGTCACGGCGAAATTATCACTCCATGATATATTTAGCGCCGATTCACAGGAGGGCAACGACAAACATGAATATTTACATGCGAACTATATATTCAATATCTCTACTGTTTTTCGTCTGTTTTGAAAGCTTCGCTAACGCCCTACCTGAAAACGAAACACTCTGTATTCCTGAGTCACCGCCCTATTCAAGTAGTGAATTACCCTACCATGGTCCCCTCACCGAACTTATTGTTAACTCATTAAAATTATCAAATATTAATGTCACACTTCTCTCGCCACCTTGGGCTAGGATCATGCGTGAAGGAGAAAAGGGAAACTGTATTATCGCTGGTCTATGGCCAACGGAAGAACGAAGAAAAGTATTCTATTTCTCAACAAAACCGGTAATCAAACAGGCATTAGGCATCTATATTGAAAAAGATAAAGAGCTGGCGGATATTCGTAACGGTGTTCTTGCGCTGCAACGCTCTACCTATCTCAGTAAAAACATCTCAACGCAACAATGGAAATACTACAACGTAAAATCAACCGTGCAAGGTGCGCAAATGTTAGCACTATCGCGAGTTGACGCATTATTTGCAGAAATTGGCCGCATGCAATATTTACTCAGTGAAGACAAAGAGTTAGCGCAAAAAATTAAGCTAACATCACCAATAATTGAGTACGTCTACGGTTATGTTGCCGTCTCGAAACAGCATAAAAATGCTAAGAAAATTATCGAGGCAATCGATAATAACGTCGAGTTAGCATTAAACCAACTCCAAAGCGCCGAGGCGCATTATTTAAATCTAAATAATGCGCCCAACGCCGTGACAGGTAACTCTAGCAAGTAACGCGATAATAAACATTATCGCTATCGATATTAAAATCCAGTGACCTATACAACGCTTGAGCACGTGCATTCGTTACTTCAGTTTTTAGCTCGACGCGAATAGCGCCTGATGATTTAGCAAACTCAAGTGCACCGTATATAAGCTCTTTTGCTAGGCCTCGTCCCCGAAAATGACTAGATACGGCGAGATCATTTAGAATCCAAATTGGCTTTAACGCTAATGTCGAATAACTAGGATATAAATTCACAAACCCCATCACTTGTTGCGTCTGTTCATCAATTGCAAGAAACAACTTCGATTGTTGATTAGCAATAATCTGCTCTAAGAATTGCTCCGTTTCACTGCCCTTACTCTCAAACCCGCAAAAGGCCCTATATTCCTCCATGACAGGTACAACAGCATCAATATGGCGTAACTCTGCTAAAACTAACGTCATTATTTTTTAGTGTCCAACAAACTATCCATCCCCTTGCTCACACCAAAGACATCTCGGCTATCGAATCCTAGTGTGACGTGAAAATCTTTAGTTTTTAAACCGTGCGCCTTGCGAACCTGTTGTGCTTTATCGGACGACACTACCACAAAGAAGGTGCGGTCTTTGTCATTCGCTGCCGTACCTAGCCCCTCAAAAGTAAAGCTAATTTCAGGCAAAGTTGCCACATCAATGCTTTTCACATCTGGGTGCTCAAATGGATTAATCAATGTGATGTGAAAATGATTATGATCACGCTTAGCCTGTCCTGCGCGAAATACCTTAAATTTATCTTCACCTAAATGAGCCTGTAATTGCGATAAATAAGGCTTAAGTAGTTTTTTATCAACATCGTAACCAATGTATACCAAGCCTGTACGGTCTTTTAATAATGATGCTTTAAGCGTATGCATGACTTCTCCAGCCATTGTACTCATTGGTGCTATCAACGCCGCAATTAAAACAGCTTTCTTTATTACAGATTGCAACATAAATCTTATTATTTCCTTAGAGAGAAGGGCTAAGCACCCATTAAATTTTGGCCACAAACTCGAATCGTATTGCCGTTGATAGCCTGCGCGTTTGGTGAGGCCAAAAACGCAATAGTGTTAGCAACATCTTGCGGCAAACCACCTTGAGATAATGAACACAAACGACGGCCGAAGTGCCGAGTCATTAGCGGGATTTTAGCGGTCATTTCCGTTTCAATAAAGCCAGGGGCGACGGCGTTGATGGTTATATCAGCATCGTTAACCTGCAGCTGTTGCGCGGTTGCTTCTACTAATCCAATAATCCCCGCCTTTGAAGCAGCATAATTCACTTGCCCGACATTGCCGGCAATACCGCTAATGGATGCGACACAAACAATTTTAGCCTGCGGCGCAAATACCTCATGCTGAAAAAAGTGCTGATTGATATTGGCTACAGCCCCAAGATTAATATCCACAACCGATTGCCATTGCGCTGTAGACATGCGCTTTAACGTTTTATCACGGGTAATTCCCGCGTTGTGAACCACAATATCTAACGGCTTATCCAAGGCTGAAGCCAACTGTTGTGGTGCGTCACTGGCAGTAACATCGAGTAATATAGACTGCCCGCCGAGTTCACTCATATGCTGCTCTAACGCCGCTTTTGCTTGCGGGATATCCAAACCTATAACTTGTGCACCATCAGCCGCTAATGTGCTCGCAATAGCGGCACCGATCCCACGACTCGCGCCGGTGACTAACGCTGTTTTTCCCGCTAACGGCTTATGCCATTGCGATAATTCAAATTCACTAGTAACCTCTCCAGCTGCAATAACTTGCCCGCTGACATAGGTACTTTTATCAGACATTAAAAAGCGCAGCGGTGCGGCAATAGTCTGTTCACTCACCTGTTTGGCATACAGTACATTAGCACTGCAGCCTTTACGCCCCAGTTCTTTAGCAATGGATTTTACAATGCCGACTAGCGCCCGCTGACTCGCCGCCATTTCCACCGACATTGTGGAATCAATTGCAGATCCAATAATCACAATACGGCCATTGGTAATTAATCTACCAAGCTGCTGATTGAAAAACTCATAACAACCAACTAGCTGCTGCGGCGTTGTAATTGTTGTAGCATCAAAGACAAGCCCACCGACTTTGGCTGAACTAGCCTCATCAACCACAGAAATATTGCTTTCAGGAAAACACTGCTGAATTGCTACAAGATTAGTTCTGTCATTGACGAGAATTGACGTCTTAACTAATTCATCACCCTCACTATATCTCGCGAGTTTTGGTGGAACAGTCAACCCCAATATCGAAAATAACGTTTTACCAACTTTACTGTGAGAGAAATTCAAATATCCGTCTTTCACACATGCCTCTAAGCTTTCAAAAAAGTGAATCAGCACCTTACCTTAATCACTAAAGAAGCGCTACAAATGAGCTAAGGTTCAGTTCATAGTAAAGATAATTCAGTTTCAAGTTTTCCTTTCATCGCCAAAGCTTTGCCATTACTATCATTTTGATGTAAGAAATCTAGAGCTATTCGGGTCTGCTATTTAGATCGAATCCCCGAATAACTATTCTTTAAAGACTAAGAGCACATGTTATGACAATTAATCTGCGTTTAATCCTCGGCTTTAGTGTCGTACTAATGATGATGGTGGTACTTACCGTTATTGGTATCTCTAGAGTGAACTTTATTGATGAGCAAATCACCCAAATCACCGATGTTAATTCGGTAAAACAACGCTACGCCATTAACTTTCGCGGCAGTGTTCACGACAGAGCAATCGCTGTGCGCGATGTTGTTTTTGCCCGTGACAGTAGCGAGTTAAATAAAGATATCGAAGATATTCGTACGTTAGATAGTTTCTATCAAAAATCAGCGACAGCGATGCGCCAAATCATGACATCAGACATGACAGTCACCAGCGATGAAAGACGCATCTACGCCCAAATCAACAATATTGAGCAAAAGACGCTACCGTTAATTGAGCAAGTCATTAGCGCCAAACAAGCTGGTGATGAAGCAACAGCAAAATCGATTCTTCTCAACCAAGCTCGCCCAGCCTTTGTAGAATGGCTTGCCATCATTAATGAATTTATCGATTACGAAGAAGCTATCAACCAACAAGCCACCAAAGAAACACGCGCTGTGGCAAGCTCTTTCCAAACGTGGATGATTGTACTCACAGCCATTGCTATCGCTATTGGCTCTGGTGTTGCTTATCGCATTAGTTATCAAGTACGCCAAGCTGTTGGTGGAGAGCCCAAAGAAGCAGCCAAAGTCGTGGCCAACATCTCGCAAGGTAACCTTACTGGCGAAATAAATTCTTGCTGCCCTAATAGTATGATGGCGTCGGTTGAAGTGATGCAAAAACAACTCAAAACCACGGTACACAGCATTATCGCCTCGTCAGATGAACTGTCAGACCGCGCCATCAGCGTAACCGCAGGCTCGATGCAAGCGCTCGAAGCTGCCGATCGCCAAGTTGCGCAAACCAACAATGCTAAAACAAGCCTCGATTCTATGAGTGATAGCATTCACAACGTGGTAGAAACGGTACGTCAAACCGAAGACAACTCTAAGGCGACGGTTGAGCTATCTCAGCGCGGCCGCGATGCAGTGCAAGATGTAGCAACAGAAATTGAGAAAATCTCCACCACGGTTAAAGCCACAGTATCGCAAGTCAATGTACTACAAGAGCGAGCTCGTGAAATCGGCGATATTATCAATGTTATTCGCGGTATCTCTGAGCAAACCAATCTACTAGCACTGAACGCAGCCATCGAAGCAGCGCGCGCGGGTGAGTCAGGTCGCGGTTTCGCTGTTGTCGCCGACGAAGTACGTCAACTTGCTCAACGTACAGGTGATGCGACGGGTGAAATCGAGTCGATGATCAATCAGGTACAAGAAAATACCCAAGCGTCGGTAACGGCGATGGAAACAACGGTACCGCAAGTTGAAAACGGTCTAACGTTAACCCATCAAGCCAACGAAGTACTTAACGATATTCAGCGCCAAGCAGACGACTCGCTGGCTAAAGTACTGGAAGTGGTCAATGCCACCAATGAGCAAGTCGCGACGATTTCAGATGTCTCATTAGGAATGGAAGAAATCACTGTGATGTCGCAAGAAACCAGTGAAACGCTGAAGAACAATGCTTCGCAAGCCGAATTGCTGGAAACGCTATCCGGCAAGCTTAAAGGGGATATTGCTTATTTTAAGGTGTAAGCTTTAAGGTATAAGTTTTAAGGTATAAGTTTTAAGGTATAAGTTTTATGATAGCCTTAGCTACAATTGCTAAGGCTTAAACACCCCAATCACTTGGCTTGGCTGCGGCGCAGCTTTTGCCACTTCATCGTCAACCTGTGATTGCTTGTGACCACACTCAACACATTCCACTTTTTCGACATCATTTTCTTTATAAAGCATTAAAGTATCGAGCTCGTTACAGTTTGGGCATTTAGCGCCAGCGATAAAACGTTTTTTGCGTTGAATAGACATCATTCTTTACTCTGTTTGGCAATGGCGGCTACTTTAACATATTCAGCATCACAATCTATCGATTAACACCCGTTTGCGTTATGATGCGCGCAATTTATTTTTCAGATGTTATCCCATGATCGTTTTTAAAGATTTGCAATTACTTCGCGGCGGCAAAGAGCTGCTGAAAAATGCCAACGCCACCATCTACCCCGGTGCCAAGGTTGGTCTTGTCGGTGCTAATGGCTGTGGTAAATCAAGCCTGTTCGCACTTATTCGCGGTGTACTGCATCAAGATCAGGGAGATTTCTCTTATCCAAGTCAATGGCAAATGGCATGGGTAAAACAAGAAACGCCATCGATGGATCGCAGCGCTCTTGATTATTGTATTGACGGCGACGTGCAATACCGCGAATTTGAAGCGCGATTAGCTCAGGCAGAAGCCGACGACAACGGCCAAGAGATTGCCGAAATGCACGCCGCAATCGATAACATCAACGGCTACTCTATTGCTGCGCGCGCGGGTGAGTTACTCCACGGTTTAGGTTTTAGCGATAGCCAGCTTTCATCGCCAGTATCGAGCTTTTCAGGTGGTTGGCGGATGCGTCTAAACCTAGCGCAAGCACTGCTGTGTCGCTCTGATTTACTGCTCCTCGATGAGCCAACCAACCACCTCGATTTAGACACCGTATTGTGGCTAGAAAAATGGCTGCAAAGTTATCAAGGCACCTTGGTGCTGATTTCTCATGATCGCGATTTTCTCGACAACGTGGTGAATCAAATAATTCACGTTGAACAGCAAACCATCTTTAATTACAGCGGTAACTACAGCGCCTTTGAACGTCTACGCAGTGAAAAGCTCGCGCTGCAACAAAGCATGCATGAGAAGCAACTTAAAGAAAAAGCTCACATGCAAGCCTTTGTCGATCGCTTCCGCTACAAAGCCAGCAAAGCAAAACAAGCACAGAGCCGTTTAAAAGCCTTAGAGAAGTTAGAAGAAATTGGTCCGGCGCATGTCGACAGTCAGTTTAGCTTTAAATTCTTTAGCCCAGATCAGCTGCCATCACCGCTAATACAAATGGAAAAACTCTCGGCGGGTTACGGCGATGTCACTATTTTAGAGTCGATAAAACTCAACCTAGTGCCGGGCTCACGCATCGGTTTACTGGGTCGCAACGGTGCGGGTAAATCAACATTAATCAAACTGTTAGCTGGCGAAATTGAGCAGCAATCGGGCAAGATAGTACAGGCTGGCGATTTAAAAATTGGTTACTTTGCTCAGCATCAACTGGACTCACTACGCAAAGAAGACACCGCCCTTGAGCACATGGTGCGTCTAGCGCCAGATAAAACTGAACAAGAGCTGCGCAATTATCTTGGCAGCTTTGGTTTTATCGGCGATATGGCGATTGAGCCTATCGCGCCATTTTCAGGGGGCGAAAAAGCCCGCTTAGCCTTAGCGATTTTAACTTGGCAGCGTCCTAACCTATTGCTACTCGATGAGCCAACCAACCATCTCGATTTAGAAATGCGTTTGGCACTGACGATGGCTTTGCAAAACTTCAATGGCGCTATGGTTATCGTATCCCATGATCGTCATTTATTGCGTGCCACTACTGACGATTTCTACCTTGTTGATAACAAACAAGTACAGCCATTTGATGGCGATTTAGAAGACTATCACGCGTGGCTTAGCGAGCAACAAAAAGAGCAAAAGGCAGCCGATAAGCTGGCTATTGCCTCGCAAAAACAAACCACGGAAAAAGCTGCGCCGAAAGTCGATAAAAAAGAACTAAAACGCCTACAAGCTGAATTTAGAGCAACCTTATCGCCGCTTAAAAAGCAGTTCGACAAAGTCGAAAAGCAAATGGAAAAAGAGCAAGACGAGCTAGGCGAGTTAGAAACTCAACTTAGCGACACCGATTTATACCTTGCCGAGAACAAAGCCAAGCTAGCACCATTGCTGCAACGCCAGGGCGAACTGCGCTCATCGATTGATGACTTGGAAATGGAATGGTTTGAGCTGCAAGAGCAAATCGAAGAAAAGCAACAAGCCTTCGACAAGAGCTTAGAAGCTTAATAAAAGGATAAGAAGTGGCATGGATATAACAGACAAGGTCAAAGTAAGTAGCGATGAACTGTGGCAATACAGTCTTGAAGTGTATGACGCTATTAAGGACATTGCTATCACGCTGCAAGATAATTATGGCCTCAATATCAATGTATTGCTGTTATCTGGTTACACACAAACGCTAGGCTGTGCTATCGATGAATACGATATGCACAAACTGGTGGCGCAAACCAAAAGCTGGCAAGAAGATATTACCAATCCGTATCGCGAGCTGCGCCGCGAGCTAAAAGCGACAATTACTAACGAACAATATCAAGCAATGCTCAGAGTCGAGCTTGCGCTAGAGCGTGAAGAACAATGGCGACTCGCGCAAACCCTGCCAGCTTTGCCGCCACACAATGTCGAAGCACAAGCCAATATTCTTAGCTGTTTAATTGCTTTTAATGTACCGCTAGAGCAATTAACCGAACAAGAATTAATGACGCTTTATAGCATTGGCCAACGCGTTGCGCATTAGAGCATAATCAGGACTCCGTTATGACGACATCGACAAAATTCCCAGCATCAAGTTTTTCATTGGTCGTTCTAGCGGCAGGGCTTGGTTCGCGCTTTGGTGGCCATAAACCCTTAGCAGGCTTTGGCCCCCACAATATCACCTTGTTAGAGCTCAATATCTTCAATGCTTATCAAGCAGGTTGTCGTCATGTTGTGTTGATTATTGCGCCGCAAACCCAGCAAGTCTTTAATGAACATTTTGCCCAGAAATTACCAAGCGATCTCACCATAGAATATGCCGAACAACGCCTAGATGATCTGCCCAACGATAAAGTCATCGCGCAGCGCGCTAAACCGCTAGGTACAGCGCATGCGCTGTGGAGCTGTCGCCATTTAATCAAAAACGGTTTTGTAGTGACTAATGGTGATGATTATTACGGTGCTAGTGCATTTAATATTGCAGCTCAGCACTTTAGCGCTAATCCGTCACAGTGGGCGATCGTCGCTTATGAGTTAGAAAAAACCTTATCACCTCACGGTGGTGTCAATCGAGGACTTTGTCAGCACAACAACGACAACACGCTGCGTTGTGTCACCGAATGTTACGAGATTCAGCAATCTCCACAAGGAGTTATCGGTCAACAAGAAGGAGAAGCGATTTCGCTGCCCACGAATCAGTTAGTTTCCATGAATTTCTGGTGCCTAGCGCCTGCCATTTTTGACAACTTAACTACTTTTATCGCTAACTTCGTCGACACCGCCAGCGCGACTGACGAGTGTCAGCTACCTGATGTCATTGCCCAAGCTCTAACGACAGAAAAAGTGGCTGTTTATCGGAGCCAGTCGCAATGGTTTGGTTTGACATATGCCGATGATAAAACTTGGGTTAGAGAACAGTTAATGCAATTAACATCAGCAGAGCAGGCGTTTTATTCGCAAAAATAACACTGCGCCATATGCTCAGTGCCGAATTTTTGCTATATTTTCTCTTTATTATCGTGTGCTAAAACTTTGTGAATTAATGTATAAACCCAGCCAATTCAAACCTGCATGGTGGGCTAGAAATCCCCACGTACAAACTATCTTTGCCGATCTTCTCACCAGCCGTAAAAAGCCTGTTGGCACACCAGAGCGATTGGAGTTAGCCGACGGTGACTTTGTTGACCTAGTGTGGACCCGCAAACTGGAGTCACAATACACAGGGCCTTTACTAGTGTTGTTTCACGGCTTAGAAGGCTCGATAAAATCTCACTATGCTTATCGACTACTAAAATCACTCAAAGACCACGACTGGCCAGGCGTGATGATGCACTTTCGTGGATGTTCGGGTGAGCCTAATCGCCTGCCCCGCGCTTATCATTCGGGTGAAACAGAAGATCCGCGCTACTTTATCGAACACCTCACCGAGCGTTTTCCACAAGCTAAACTCTTTGCTGCGGGTTACAGCCTAGGCGGCAACATGCTGCTTAAGTATTTGGGGAAGTATAAAGAAAACTCTTTGTTGTCTGGCGCGGCAGCCATTTCACCACCGCTGGACTTATCGGCGTGTGAAGTCCGCTTAAAAACAGGCTTTTCACGTGTTTATCAGCATCACCTACTTTCTCGTATGAAGCGCAACTTAAAGAAGAAAGTGGCGCAAATGCCAGAGCTAGTATCCAAACTAAAAATGGACAATGGCGTCGATGGCATTGGCACCTTCAAAACCTTTGACGAGCAAGTTACTGCGCCACTACACGGTTTTAAAAATGCCGATGACTACTATCAAAAATGCAGTGCGATGCAGTTTTTAAGTCACATTACCGTGCCAAGCTTGATCTTACATGCCAAAGACGATCCTTTTATGACGCATGCCGTTATCCCAGAGCCGCATCAGCTTTCAACGCAAGTGGAATACGAGCTGACTAACAAAGGCGGTCATGTCGGTTTTATCGGCGGTAAATTTCCATGGCGTCCACAGTTTTATGTCGAAAACCGTATTGCCGAATTCTTTAAAAAGATTTACCACGCATGATCATTCCAATTAGTTCACTGCCGCCAGCCACGTTAGACAATATTCTCAAAGAGCACATCTTGCGTGAAGGCACCGATTACGGCGAGCAAGAAGTCAGCATCGATACTCAAATGGAACAGTTAAAACAACAGCTTATGCGAGAAGAAATCGTGTTGGTTTATTCTGAAATTCACGAGTCAGTCAACTTATTGCCCAAAGCGCAGTTTGTTCAAACAAGCGATTGACCTGAAGCAGAATAATTGATTAACTGTGCCACCGACTTTAACAATTAAGTAACAACTACCTGTAGGTAATAAATATGTCTGAACTCCATCCGATCATTGCGATTACTGGCTCCTCTGGCGCTGGTACATCAACATCGACCACGGCCTTCAAACACATTTTTCGCAAACTGGATGTCAATGTTGCTTACACCGAAGGCGATAGTTTCCATCGTTACACCCGTCCAGAGATGGACTTGGCGATCCGCAAGTGTAAAGAAGAAAACAAAAGCTTGTCCTATTTTGGCCCTGAAGCCAACGACTTCGAGCTATTAGAGTCCTTTTTTAAAACCTATGGTGAAACTGGCCAAGGCGAGATCCGCCGTTATCTTCACACCTTCGATGAAGCCGTGCCATATAACCAAATGCCGGGTACGTTCACGCCATTTCAGCCGCTACCTGAAGACAGTGATTTGCTGTTTTACGAAGGATTACACGGCGGCGCGGTCACCGACGAGCACGATGTAGCGCAACACGTCGATTTACTCATCGGCATGGTGCCTATTGTCAATTTAGAATGGATTCAGAAGATCATTCGCGATACCCACGATCGCGGCCACAGCCGAGAAAAAGTCATGGACTCTATCGTGCGCAGTATGGACGATTATATCAACCACATTACGCCGCAATTTTCTCGCACTCACATTAATTTCCAGCGCGTACCAACGGTAGATACCTCAAACCCATTTAGCGCCAAAGATATTCCTAGCCTCGACGAAAGCTTTGTTGTAATTCGTTTTAGGGGCGTAGAGTCAACAGATTTCCCTTATTATCTGCAGATGATTGAGGGCTCATTCATGTCGCGAATTAATACGCTGGTCGTGCCGGGTGGGAAGATGAAGTTAGCGATGGAATTAATTTTAACTCCTGTTATTCGCCGCATTGTCGAGCGTAAGAAGCTCGCCCAACAACGCTTAGCACAACAAGATAAATAGCTCTAAACGGATTTAAGCTGGCTCGCTATAAAGAGTAACGTAGTGAGCAGCTACCTGATGAAATACATCTTTCTCTAGCATATTGTCCAACTGCTGACAGGCATAGCACAGCTCAATCAAATGCTCATTGTGGCTAGCACAGCAGAATTTTACGATTTCTTGCCACGGCAATAATTCTGGTTTTTCAGTGTTAGTCATCGATGGGCTGCCAGCACTCAAATAGGCTACCACTATCGCCTGCCACAAATGACGTAAACCAGTAACTTCATCTTCCATATAGGGCGTAAGCTGACTAAATGAATAACAAGCCGTCACACTGTGCAACATGGTAAAATCGCCACTCATTTTATAAATGGTCGCTGCCGCATTGGCGATACTTTCAAAGTCGATAACTTCAGGTTGATGGGGTGTTGTTTGATAGTCGATAAGGGTGGTGACACTTGTCATGCGTTCTGTGGTATTTCCGGCGCCAAAACGAATATGGCCGATAGATTTACTCACACCACGCAATAAGCTGGTTGGTCTTTTCAAGCAGGTTTCGCCAAGCTCGCCCAATGGCAAATGCAAGGCTTGCCATAGCGCTAGCGATATCGCAATATCACTCAAGTTCTGCTGGCTCACCGCATAGGCTAAACGATTCAGCGCATAAAAATTGCCAGCACCAATACCGGTAAGCAGTTGCGGCAGTTTCGCTTTCAACACCGACTCAATACCTTCAGTTTCAAGTCTTTGATGGAGCGCGTCAGACTGCTGCTCAATATCACTGAGTTCAGCACTTTGCATCTCACAATGATTCTCGGTATCAGAAGATAACACCAAGCGCTCACAGTAATACTCGCGAAACGCCTCTAGTTGTTCATTGGTGGCGCCAAATCGCTCTAAAGCGACAATGGACATGGGGAAATGATTGAATAATCGGTGATTGTAGGTGATGGCATAATCTTGAAAGGTATCGGCGATCTGGCTGTAATACGACTGGCTCATAAAACTCCTTAACGATGAACCCCGTATTAGGTGTATCCATCTGAAACTAACGACATAGTGTTAATTTTAGTAGAGCTTTGATTTTTCGAAGGATGGTTTAATTTCCAGAGTCAGCACTTAAGTATTACAAACGGAGCATGTGCTGCTTTTTTTAAGCGTCATTTCACGAAAAGACATGGTTGAGAAATCCCCGAGCAATAGCCGACCAACGAGTGGCTCTCCGATCCCGACAATGAGTTTAATCGCCTCAGTCGCCTCAATGGCACCGACGATACCAACACTGGGGGCCAATACCCCAGCATCTAAACAAGAGAGTTGTTGCTCGCCAAATAGTAGGCTAAAGCATTGATAACAGGGGGAATTAGCGTCGTAGTTAAAAACAGTCACCATACCCTCAAGCCGGATCGCCGCCGCCGACACCAAAGGTGTTTTTTCGCTAAAACACAACCTGTTTAGCTGTTGCCGTGTCTCTAGATTATCGGTGCAATCGACAATGACATCACATTGCTGAATTAAACAAGTTAGACCCTCATTGTCGAGCTTTTGCGTGATAGGTTTGATATCAATCTCTGGGTTATTCAATCGCAATAATTGCGCGGCCGATTCCGCCTTATTGATTCCGATATCTGCCGTTTGGTGTAACACCTGACGCTGTAAGTTAGAAAGCTCGACGGCATCAAAATCCACCAGCGTTAACTTGCCTATACCTGCAGCTGCAAGGTATTGCGCCGCCCCGCAACCTAAACCACCAACACCAATCACAGCAACATGCGACTGTTGCAGCTTTTCTTGACCAACAAAATCAACACTCGGCAAACTGATTTGCCTTGCATAACGCTGCTCTTGTTGTGGGCTAAGGATATCTTCACGCATAGCTATCTCTGTATATTACGAGGTTATAAATTAAGCCTGTAAATTAGCGGCGAACAATTCAATCATCACCGTTTCACCTGCCGCCACATTACCCTGCATTTGCGGCAACACAATATAGCAATTGGCTGCACACATACTGCCAACCATACCAGAACCTTGGCCACCTGTTGTTTCTACTATCAAGTTGCCTCTTTCATCAGTTGCTGCAAATCCACGTTGAAACTCCAACCGACCAACATTCTTGCGCAGCGGCGTTTTACAGGTTGCACCAAGCAGCATTTGCGGACTATCGGCCTCACCCGCTAACTTTTTCAACACGGGTTTTGCCACCTTATCAAAAGTCACCATCGCCGACACTGGATTACCCGGCAAGCCTAAAAAGACACTGTCGCTGAGGTAACCAAAGGCCAAAGGTTTACCGGGTTTAACGGCGACTTTCCAAAATTCAATATTACCTAGTTTATCTAGCACTTCCTTGGTGTAATCCGCTTCGCCAACTGACACGCCGCCGCTGGTAATCACTACATCCGCTTCACTGTTCGCCTGACTAAAAGCCCGTTCTATCTGAGAAACGCAATCCGGAATAATGCCGTAGTCTAAAACGTGACAATTGAGTTTTTCCAACTGAGCAATTAGTGAATATCGGTTGCTATCATAAATTTGTCCTGCAGCTAACGGCTCACCAAGTTCAATCAGCTCATCGCCAGTTGAAAAAATAGCAACGGTCAGCGGCTCAAAAACTTCAACTTCTTTAAATCCCATTGATGCCAATAACGCAATGTGGCGAGCACTTATCGGCGTGCCGCGTTTAAGCACCACATCCCCAGCTCGATATTCATGCCCTTTCGCACGAACGCATTGCCCTGCCTTAACCTCGCTATCAATAGTAATACTATCGCCGTTAACCGTTACCTTCTCTTGCATAATGACGCTATCACAACCTTCTGGCAGCACCGCCCCCGTCATGATGCGAACACATTCTCCGCTTGTAATAGCTCCTGAATATGGATGACCCGCAAAAGATTTTCCAACAACGCGAAATTCATTACTGCTTTCTAAATCCTGCGCCAACAGTGCATAGCCGTCCATTGCCGATTGCGAAAACGGCGGCATATCCATCGGCGATAAGACATCGCACGCAAGGACCTTGCCTAATGCTTGGCTAAGTGGAATAGAAGTCGAACAGGATTTTACACTGACACTTGCAAGAGCTTCTTGCAGCGCTGTTTCATAAGCTAGCATTGGGTGCTGGCTATTTGAGATATCACAATAACTCATGGCATTGAAAAACATGGATTAATCATGCTCACATGCTAACACACCATACTTATAACGCACCTTGCATATTCACGGATTAAGAAAATAGAACGACAAATAGCTAAATAATCGGTCAGATTTACCGCAAAAAACTAAAAAAAATAAATCACCTGCTATGCTTAATATTTACTCTGCTATCTGATTAGGACAAAAAGTGCGATTTTTATCGGTAGTTTTATTGCTTTTGCTCAGTAAAGGGAGTTTTGCCACCACAGCCCCCAGTACCGCATTACTTAACAAAAATAACGAAGTTTTTATCACACTAGATCAACGTCATGGACTCGGCCAACCAGCGGTTTTATCGATGGCTCGCGATAATTTAGGCTACACTTGGGTTGGCACGCAATCTGGTTTAAATCGTTTTGACGGCTACAAATTTTCTCAATTTAATGACAAAGGCTCGCCACTAGCAGAGCTTGCTGGCACTTATATTTCATCCCTTTGTACCACACCAAATAATATCCTTTGGATTGGCACGCGCTCAGGCCTTAGCCGCTACAATTACCAAACAGGTCAAACTGCTGTAATCACCACCGCCAATTCCCAAATTTCTTCAAATAAAATATCCAGTCTCTCCTGTGGTAACAATAAAGTTATTGCAGGTACCTATGAGCACGGTTTTTTCTCTATCGACAGTGAAACAGGAAAAGTCATCACTGATTCTATTAGCGCAAAAATGCAAGTTCACGACATTATTCAAACGCAGCATCACAACTACATAGCTAGCTCAAGTGGTTTGTTTAGACAACATAAAGACACCTTTGAGGTCGAAAAGCTCCTCAGTGACAACGTCTATACCCTCGCCTCATATCAAGGCTGGATTTTTGTTGCCATTAACAATAGTGCGGTGCGCCGTTACAAGCTTGACGGTAATTACAAATCATATGAATGGCAGACCTTTATTCATCAAGGCGACTATAAAGCCATTAATGCCATGACGGTACTGCAAAATTCGCTGTGGATCGCGAGCAAACGCGGCTTACATCGTTACGATCTCTTTGGTAATCAAGTTCACCATTACACAGCTAACGATAATGCAGGCACCGGCCTCGTCGACAATAACATCTTATCGCTGCGCGCAATGAATCAACACACACTGTGGATAGGAACATCTAGCCATGGTATTAGCCACTTGAATTTGAGTAGTCGTCAACTTGGACATATTGACCAAGACATATTTGGTAATGAACTTTTTGCTAATCACGATATGCGCTCATTTCAATTTGACGCTCAACAACGACTGTGGATGGGCTCATCACAAGGACTCTATATTGCGGATAATAATACAGTAAAACCAGCATCGGATTATTACTCAGCGTTAAGTAAATTCGATATGGCTTTTATTGCCGACATCCGATTCTTTAATGGTGAGTTGTGGCTTACTACATTTGGACATGGCGTTGTTCGGTTTAACCTTGAGACTCGAAAGCTCAAGCGTTACTACACTCCAAAGCCTAAACAAATCCGACGCTTTATCGACCTAGAGCCGTATCGAGGAGAAATCATTACTGTCGCGCGCCACAATGGTTTATTTCGATTCGATGAACAGCAAGATCAACTTGTGCCAATGTTTGAAAATGTAAAAACGCCGATCCCTAAATCAATTTATGAAATCGAAGTAATCGACGGTGATATCTGGGCAGGTTCACTAGGAGACGGGCTACTAAAAATTCAAGACGGCGAGCTCTATCAATTCACCAAACAGCAAGGCGCACCATCCGATATGGTGTACACAGTAGTAGAAAGTGATAACGGTTTAATCTGGGCGTCAACAGATGCAGGCATTGCCGTGGTAGACAAAAAACTTTCACTTAAGACGGTAATCAACCGTGAAACAGGTTTAGCCAACGAAGCGGTTTGGACAATGATCAAAGATCAACAAGGCTTTATTTGGGCAGGAACTAGCGGCGGACTGTCTCGCATCGACCCAATTGATTACAGCGTTACCAATTTTAGCGTCTTGGATGGCGCCCAAGGCTTGGAATATAACTTTGGCGCAGCTGCATTAAGTAATCATGGTTATGTCGCTATTGGAGGATCCGACGGTTTTAATTACTTCGATCCCACCAAAATCACGCTAGACAGCACGCTAAACGCCATTACTCTTTCTCAAATTACCGTATTGGGACAAGCAGTTTCTCCCAAAGCAACACCAGAAATTGCGCAGCAAGAAGTTGAGTTTTTACAAGCAATCGACCTCAACTATCAGCAAGATATCCTCTCATTCAAATACACTTCTCTTAACTCTTCGGCACAAAATGTTGAGTACTACTACCGTGTGTTAGGGCTTTCAGATGATTGGATCAAAATGAATCAAGACAGTCGTCAATTCAATCTCATGAAGCTGCCACCGGGTAACTACACCATTGAGGCCTACGCAAAAAATGACAACGGTTTTACCTCTCCTATTCACCGTTTAGCGGTTAATCTAGCCGCACCATGGTGGTGGAATCTATACAGTAAAACACTGTACTTGTTTATTATCTGTGGCTTATTGATGTGGTTCTATCACATTAGGCAACAGGTGCTCAGAAATTTAGAAGCGCAAGTCGTTGCCCGGACAGAGCAATTATCGAAAAAGAATGAAAAACTAGAAACTGCAATGGCCAAGCTAAAACACGCGCAATCAAGTTTGGTTGAAAGTGAGAAAATGGCTGCACTAGGCGGTTTAGTAGCTGGCGTTGCTCATGAAATAAATACGCCGCTTAGTATTGTAAAAACCGCGGTATCTCATAATAAAGACGCTATAGTTGAATTAACTAAATTGGTAGAAGACAAAGCGCTAACCGCCTCTAAGCTAGATAAATCATTGGCGGGACAAAACGAAGCATACACGCTAATGCGTTCAAACCTAGAGCGTGCAATTCACTTAATTTCGACCTTTAAACAGGTCGCAGTCGACCAAAGCACAGAAGCGCTGCGCGAAATTGAGCTGACGGAATACATCAAAGAAATCATGCTGGCAGTTCATCCATTACTGCGCAATAAAAATATTGAACTACGCATCGAAGGGGAAGACAACATAACACTGCAATCTTACCCTGGTCCGCTCTATCAAATCCTCACCAACCTTGTGAATAATTCAATTACCCACGGGTTTGAAGGTCGAGACAATGGCGAGATTTCAATTGAAGTTATTCGCAAGACAGACACTGCCACCATCTACTATCGCGACAACGGCAATGGGATTGATCAGGCAATTATCGATCAAATCTACGAACCCTTTATCACCACCAAACGCAACGAAGGCGGCAGTGGGCTCGGAATGCATATCGTGTACAACCTAATCACCCAACTATTCAAAGGCAGCATCGACTGTAAGAGCCCACAAAGCGGCGGCGTGTTATTTACCATAGAGCTGCCCTATTCGCCTGAAAAAACCGAGGCTATTGAAACTCAATCAATTCTTTTTTAACACTGATCACTTGGTTGAGTAACACGCCAGACTCATTTACATCAGTTAGTGCTGATATGTCATCGCCGAGCTGTTTTACGTAATGTAGCTGCTCGGTGGCCAAGTCATAGCGCCACAATTGGCGCTGCTGATTTAGCCCCCACAGTTGATTGTCGTAATAGTGAAGATTCTGTCTAAACACCTGATTATTTAGCGCTGATAACTGTCGCTGTTCACTACCAATCAACCACACATCGCCATTCTCCAGCACGCTAACAATTTGTTTAGCGTCCGTAGATACTGCAGAAATGGTCGCCTCACTGCTAAGGAGTTTAAGCGAGTCCGGCTTATTAATATCAAACTCATACAACCTAGCTTGGTGTGATTGCTCCGCTAACACTATAAATTTCGACGTTGTTGGCCAGCTCATCAACTGCATGATTGGCAACACAGAATCTATTTGCAGCACCTTTCCACTGAGATCAACCATGACTATTTTTTGCTGATGCAGCACAGCGATCCTTTCGCCATTCGCCGCCCAAATCAAGCTATCTCTTGCGATGCCCGTATCAAAAGCAGTCAGCTGAGTTACCTGATTATTTGAAGAAATCCACAGCTGATGCGTGCCACTGCGCTTGGAAATAAAAGCAACTGCTTCGCCATTTGGCTGACGTTTTGCGCTTAGTTCGACACTCGTAGATCGCGCAATAACCGATGGTTTTCCGCTTTTTATATCATCCCATGTCACTGCCACAATATCTTTATCGCTACTCATCTGACTGGCAACAATGCGCTGTCCCGACGGGTGATAATTGGCATCAAACACATCGTTATGTCCCATAGTATTAATTGGTGACAACTGGCCGTCAAATGACAAATCAAAAAGTCCCAACGCCGTATCAGTTAATAGCGATTTGCCATCGGGGTGAAAATAGACGTTATAAAATTCATAGCTAGCGTCCTGACGACGCAACGCAATAGGATGGCTCGACAAACGTTTGCCATCGAGACTAATTACATCAATGTAATGATTGCTATCGACATCGCGACTGGTAAGGGCAATTAAGTTAGTTTTAAACGAGTAATCATAGCTATAAATATAACGCTCATCGTCACGATACACATCGTGCAGTTTGTTATCGCGGGGATCTAACACCGTCAGTTTATTTAAATAGGGTTCAACTTCTCGCAGCATGGCAATTTTGCCGTTAGGAAGAAAGCGCGCCACCGCATTGCGCTGGGTATCACAATCAAGACGTGTGACCACCGACTGCGGCTCAGATAAGGCGCTAGAAAAATCGAGGGTATTAATACGCCAGCAGATCTTCTCGGGCTGCGCATTTTGTACTGGGAGTTGGCAATTCCCACGCTCAGAAAAGGTCAGCTGAGAGCCATCTTGCGACCAACTATGACTGCCGTAAATCCCCGGCTCCTTGGTCAATCTAAACTCTTGTTGCGTAGTTAAATCCTTGGCCCAAATATGATGCTCACAAGTCGCCTGAAAACGATGAAATACCAAATATTTACCATCTGGCGAATAACGGGCATTGGTCTCTCGCTCATCGCTCGCCGTCAATGGCACCACGTGGCTAAACTGATGACGCGGCGATTTATTAAATTGCCACCATGCCACCACCAACACTAACAAAAGCATCGGCAGCACTAGCCACAACTTGTTCTCAGCCTTTGCTGGGGAGTCATCGCTCGGCGCTTTTTCGGCAACGACTGACTGCTGAACACTTGGCGTAGGATCATCCCAACACACGGCGGCTTCTAAGCTGTAACCTTGCTTAGCATGAGTTTTGATAAAGGCTTGATGCTTACTGTCATCGCCAAAAGCTTTGCGCAACTGGGCAATGCAGCGCTGTAACGTATTGGGAGTTACTATAGTATCTGGCCACACAGCATCCATTAGCGTGTCATGACTCACTACTTCGCCGGCATGTTCAGCCAACACGGCGAGTACCGCCAACGCTTTTGGCGCAATTGGCGTTTGTTGTTGTTGATGTGAAATCTGATTGCGCTTAATGTCGATCAGATAATTGTTCACCCAAAACTGCTGAGACATCTCTCTGTCATTCCCCAAATAATCTGAGTCTTATACTACTGATAAATTCAGCTGTGATAAGTCTTTCACGTAAAAATCAGCCAAAAATCAGCTTTTTTTCATGTAAATATTCAACAACATAGCTAATTTGTGTTCAATCTAAAAAAAATGGAACAACACCATGAACACAAGCATTTTAATACGCATATTTGCGATACTGTGGGTTAGTGCAATCACCTTTTGCGCTGACGCAGTGCAGGCAGCTCCTCATTCGCCCATCACAATCTCAAAAATCAACGACAATCTTTATGTCTTTACGCCAGAAAAAGGCCGTGGCTCAAATGTCGGCGTTGTCCTGTCTACAGATGGCGTACTTCTTATCGATGCCATGAACCGCAAAGAAGATAACCCTAAGTTACTCAGTGCGGCTTTAAAATCAATTACCGACCTTCCGGTAAAATTCATTATCAATACTCACAATCACGGCGACCACACTGGCACCAATCAATATTTTGTTAAGCGCGGTGCGACGATTATTTCACAACGCAATGTATTAAGAGAAAAAGATAACAGTGAGCACCCACTGACATACAATAATCAATGGTTTATCAATCGACAGCTAATCATGAATTTTGGCGGCCAGCGAATAGAAGCAAGCGGTGTAATTGCCCATACCTACAACGACTTAATTGTCTATTTACCACAATCGAACGTTGTCTTTATGGGAGATGTTTTCGGCACTAATTGGGGACCAAACAGCTCTCAACAAGCCGACGGCGTACTCGCCCAAGTGCTAGCTAATATCGATAACAAAACTAAGGTCGTTCCGGGACACGGATTCGTCACCGACAAAAGTCATCTAGCCCAATATCGAACTAACAGTGCACTGTGGCTAAATACCATTTACCAATCAGCTGCGAATGGCGCAACTGCAGAATCAATTCTAGCGACACCAACTATCAGCAAGTTAGTGAGTTTCTTTAGTGGCGGCAACAAAGAAGGAGGTTATAGCGACCCAAATAATTTAAAACGACGCATTCAACGAACAATGAATGCCAAGCCAACTAAAGACTTTGTAATAAAAGACATCACACCTTATCTAGGTCAGCACCAACTGTCTGACAATCAAACCATCACAGTTTTTGAACAGGCAGGCTTTTATTATGCCGCTATTGAAGGGCAATTTGTCGCACGTCTGCGCCCTGCTTCACCGCAACGCTTTAACTTCTCTGGTTGGCCAAACGGACAGCATTTAACCTTCAAATTACAAGGCAACAAAGTCATTGACGTTGAGCTTGTTGTTCCACCAGCACAGGAATAGTCACCATGCGTTATATCACTTACTTTATCTTATTGTTTTTGGTGTCATTACCAGCAGCAAACGCCAAAGAGCTTAATTCCGAACAACTTGTCGAGCGAGTTAAGCAAGTCAACGAATTGCAAAACAAAGTGCTTATGGCAGGCTCAACCAAACAAGACATCGACTCGTTGTTTGCACAATACACCGATGATTTTACTTATGTTCATGAAGTCTACGGCGGCACCTATTCTCGCGCAGGCTTATACAAGAACACCGTGAGATTTCACGGCCAAGGTGACTATCAATATCAACAACCTCGCTATCAAATTATCCAGATGATGACTGGATTAAACGCGATTGCCGTTATACGAAAACAATTCGATGGCGAAATCCATTTGAGTGTATTTGAATTTGACGGGGAAAAAGTAAAACGGATTATTGAGTATTGGCGCTAACAGCAACAGCATCGCGTAAGCTATCAGCAAATTCGGGACTTGCCGCAACGCGTTGATAGCTTTGCTTAAACAACTCAACGATTGCAGGATTGGTGCTTTTACTCAATGCGATATAGGCATCGTTTTGTTTAACGTTTTTTAAGGTAAATAAAGATTCAACTTCATCGATATCTCGCTGATACTGCTTGAGATAATATTCAAAGATAGAGCTGTCCACCAAAATTAAATCGACGCGTTTATTGAGAAACAGATTGATACTCTGCTCAATGCCAGCCGCGGGATAGAGATTGCTTTCATTAAATCCCTGCGCCAACAAATAGCGATGAAAAAAGTCGTCCCGATAGACGGCGATGTTGTAATTTTTCGCATCTTCAAGCTTGTTAATTACAATCGGCTTGCGGCCTTTTAGGCGATACATTTGCGCTGAAAAGCTCCACACGCGTCCAACCCAATGAAACTTATCTTCGCGCTCTTTGGTGCGAATTATCGGAAAAATTAAAACATTAGGTTTAGTGGTGGCCCATAAATAACTGCGCGCCCAAGGAAATACATCGATGGAATGTGGCAATCCTGTATCTTTGGTTACAGCTTGCACCAATTGTGCGACTTTGCCATGAATTTGATGACCTGACTTTGCCATCTGTAATGGCGGCATAAACTCGGTAACAACTTTGATGGAAGGTTTCACCACGGCATTAGCACAGCCCACAAATAGTGCGCTAACTAGCGTGAAGACGAAGAAAACTGATTGATAAAATAGCTTATACATAAAGTAACCGAGTAATTTAAGCCATCCATTGCAATCCACTTAACAGGAGCTTGATTGCAAGCAGCGAAGATCGGCGTGATACATTCTCAAACCATCTGAAAAAGCCTGAGTATAACCATGCTATCTCACTTGTCTTACAGGTGTAAATGACCCGATAGGGTGATTTATTTCACTGGCAATAGGAATAAAAAAAGCCCACCAGCAATTTTGCTGATGAGCTTTTTATATGTAGAAAAGCTTACGTTAAATTAGTTAACGTTAGTACTTTCGAAAATTTTGTCAGCAGAAGCTGCAACGAAACCAGTGTACTCGTTGCCATCAGCCATGTTGAAACGCTCAGCGAACTCGTAGAAACACGAAGGAATTTCTAACTCACCGTCGCTGAATGTAGCCACAGCAGTATCAGCCATAGTTGAAGATTGCTTTAACAATACTTCTTTGCTGCCTTTGATTTCGCCGCCAGATACGTTTAGACGGTAATCAGCTGCTTTAAGCGCTTCGTTTACTGACTCAAGATCCGTGTAACCAGATAGCTTGTTTACGTGTACAGTGAAGTGGTTTGCACGGTAACCCCAAGCCGCAGTCCAACCAGCGTATTCGCTTTCGCTAATTAGCGTTTGGTAGTCAGCCTTACTTACCTGCCAAGGTGCGCCGTTGTATACGAATTCAGGCGCAGTAGTCACGCTTGCATCAACTTTGTCAACTAGCTTGTGAACGATAGCTTGTAGCTCTTCTGAACACTCTTCAACGCGTAATTCACTGATGAATACTTTTGGTTGATCTGGGTCGCTGTGCTCAAAGTGCTTAGCGCTTAGTTTCTTCGCTTCAAAGTTGTATTGACCTTTTTCTTCGTAGCCCACTTTTTTGAAGTGTTCAGCTAGAACTTCTAGGTTTACTTTAGCGATGTTAAAAGTACGCAGTGCGATGTGATCGTTAATGATCGCTTCGCCCTTACCTAAAAGCTGACAAATTTTCTCAGCCGAAGGCGTTACTTGAAGGTATTGTGTCCAAAGCTGTTGGAATAATTCATCTACGTTGTTGTGCATAACTTATCCTATTTCTCATCTTGTTAGTTAAGTAGGCGAGCCAATCGCCTACCAATATGTGCATTATAATGATCGTTTCCCGCTAATCTTTAGCGCGAGATCAAATAAAAGTGACTAAAACTTAAGGCCCGGCGTTAAGTTTTCTGGTAATGCAACTTCATCGGCTTCCATTGAAGCAACTGGGTAAGCACAGTAATCAGCCGCATAGTAAGCGCTTGCTCTGTGGTTACCACTTGCGCCAACACCACCGAATGGTGCTGCGCCGCTTGCGCCTGTGATTTGCTTATTCCAGTTAACGATACCTGCGCGAATACGTGCGAAGAAGTAATCGTAGTCGTCACGGCTATCAGCCAGTAAACCTGCCGATAAACCAAAGCTGGTGTTGTTTGCTAGTTCAATCGCTTCGTCGAAGCTTGAGTAACGGATGATTTGCAGCAATGGACCAAAGTGCTCTTCATCTGGTAATTCACGGGCAAAGTCAGTTACATCAACCAGACCCGGTGTTACAAAACCAGTACCTGCTTTATGAGTCAGCTTGATTAATACCTTAGCGCCCTTCTCGATTAGCATGTCTTGTGCCGCAACCATTGAAAGTGCCGCTTTCTCGCTAATCATTGAACCCATGTATGGCTGGTCTTCATCGTCGAAATTGCCAACTTTAATTGATTTAGTCACTTCAACTAAACGCTCAATCAGTGCATCCCCTTCCGCGCCATTGGCAACGAATAGTTTACGTGCACAAACACAGCGTTGACCTGTGGTTACGTAAGCCGACTGGATGATGTCGTGTACTGCGCCATCAACATTAGCTACGTCTTTAACGATTAATGGGTTATTACCACCCATTTCTAACGCTAAGATTTTGCCCGGCTGACCAGCAAATTGCTTGTGCAGTAGGTGACCGGTATTTGAGCTACCTGTAAAGAACAAGCCGTCGATTTCATTGTGATTAGCGATAGCAACGCCAGTTTCAACTTCACCTTGTAGTAAGTTGATAACACCCGCTGGCAAGCCAGCTTGCTCCCACAATTTAACCGTTAGCTCACCAACGCGTGGCGTTAATTCACTTGGTTTGAAGATGATAGTGTTACCCGCAAGTAATGCTGGAACGATGTGACCGTTTGGCAGGTGACCTGGGAAGTTGTAAGGACCAAATACCGCAACAACGCCGTGTGGTTTGTGACGGATAAACGCCTTAGCACCCGGTGCTGGATTTTCAACTGTACCAGTGCGCTCGTCGTGTGCTTTGATTGAAATACCAATCTTGCCAGCCATGCCCGCCGCTTCAGTACGAGTTTCCCATAGTGGCTTACCCGTTTCTAAAGCAATCGCGTGTGCTAGTTCTTCTTTGTTTTCAACAAGCAGTGCGCCAAACTTTTCAACAATCGCTTTACGCGCTTCAAAGCCGATTTGTGCCCACTCGAAAGACGCAGCACGTGCCGCTTTCATGGCAGCATCAACTTGCTCGCCAGTTGCTGTTTGACCAGACCAGATAACATCGTTGTTTGCTGGATTTACCGATGTTACGTCGCTGCCTAAACCTGCAACCCATTGGCCGTTAATAAATTGATTTTGATGAGACATATTTTCTCTCCTCTAGTACTGACTAAATAGCCAACACGCGAATTGGATCATTATCGCTAACGCCTAATGCGTCAGCCTGCTGCGGCGTAATCATTGCCGTCTCGCCGTCGATAGCGATTTGCGCTTCCATAGCTCTAAAGTTTTCTAGCACCGTGTTACAGATAATGTGTGGTACAGCGTCGCTAACTTCGCTAGTCACCTTCACGCTTAAACGCTTGCTCTCTTTCACCGATTTAATTTCAGATAACTCACACTCAACTGTTGGTCCAGCATCGAAAATATCTACATAACCACGGTGTACAAAGCCTTCGCGTTGTAGAAGTTTTAATGCAGGCGCTGTTTTCTTATGAACGTGGCCAATGACATCTTGTGCTTCTTGGCTCAGTAAATTGGTGTATACCGGATAACGTGGCATTAACTCGGCAATAAAGACCTTATTACCCAAGCCCATCATGTGATCGACGGTTTGGAAATCCATGTTAAAGAAATGCTCTTGCAGCCATTGGAAGAACGGAGAATGACCTTCTTCATCAGACACACCGCGCATTTCTGCAATAACGGTTTGTCCAAAACGCTCGGCAAATTCTGCAAGCATCAAGAAACGGAAACGCGATAACACACGACCATTGTTACCAAAGCGCGCTTTCTCTTTTAAGAACAGCGTACAAACCTCAGCAGCACCCGTGTAGTCGTTACACAGCGTCAGCGTATTAATCACATTGTGCAGTTTTAATTCCTGCGATGAATGCACCACTTTACCAAGGTGATAGTGATAAAACGCACTATCTAAACCAACTGATGCTTCGATACCACTAGTACCAACGATTTCACCCGTTTCAGTATCTTCCATCACCAATAAATAACCTTGGTCACCCGGCTTATCCACTTGCGCCACAAACGACTCTTCCGAGTGTTTAATACGTTTACGCAACAGATCTTCATTGATTGGCAACGACGTGAAACCTATTCCCGTATCAATCGCAATCTGCATTAACGCTGGATAATCATCACTAGTAATCGGACGGATAATTAGCATAATAATTCCTCAAACAAAAAGGACTGAATAATCAGCCCTTTAATTAAGTTATTGCTTATTAAGCGTTAACGATTTGCGCTACTGCTTTTTCAAAACGCGCTAAACCTTCAGTGATATCAGCGTCAGTGATGATTAGTGACGGCGCGAAACGAACGATGTTAGCACCAGCAACTAAAGCCATTAAACCGTTGTCAGCAGATGCAACCATGAAGTCACGTGCGCGACCTTGGTACTTGTCGTTTAGTACCGCACCTAGTAATAAACCTTTACCACGGATTTCGCTAAACGCGTTGTATTTCGCGTTAATCGCTTCTAAACCAGCGCGGAATTGTGCTTCTTTTTCTTTAACGCCGTTTAATACTTCTGGCGTGTTTACGATATCCATTACCGCTTCACCAACAGCACAAGCTAGTGGGTTACCGCCGTAAGTTGAACCGTGAGTACCAATCTTAAGGTGCTTAGCAATCTCAGCAGTCGTTAGCATAGCGCCGATTGGGAAACCGCCACCTAGTGCTTTCGCTGAAGTTAAAATGTCTGGAGTCACACCTAAATCTTGGTAAGCGTAAAGTGAACCTAAACGACCAAAACCAGTCTGTACTTCATCGAAAATTAATAGTGCATTGTGCTCGTCACATAACTCACGAACGCCTTTAACGAAATCAGCTGTTGGGCTAACTAAACCGCCTTCGCCTTGTAATGGCTCCATCATTACCGCACAAGTGCGCTCTGACATTAATGCTTTTAGTGCGTCTAAATCGTTGTAAGCAACGTGCTCAACAGCGCCCGGCTTAGGACCGAAACCGTCTGAGTAAGCTTCTTGACCACCAACAGTTACCGTGAAGAACGTACGACCGTGGAAACCTTGTTTGAAGGCGATGATTTGGTCTTTGTCCGCACCGTAGTTATCTAATGCCCAACGACGAGCTAGCTTAAGTGCCGCTTCGTTAGACTCTGCACCAGAGTTAGCGTAGTAAACGCGATCAGCGAAAGTCGCATCAGTTAGCTTCTTTGCTAAACGTAGCGCTGGCTCGTTAGTCATTACGTTACTTAAGTGCCAGATTTTGCTCGCTTGATCATTCACAGCAGCTACAAGTGCTGGGTGACAGTGACCTAAACAGTTAACCGCGATGCCGCCTGCGAAATCAATTAGCTCGTTGTCGTTTTGATCCCATACACGAGAACCTTCACCACGTACTGGAATGATGCTTGATGGTGCGTAGTTAGGTACCATTACTTCGTCAAATAATGCTCTTGTTACTGTCATAATAAATTTTCCTACTTTGGTGCCTACAACCGATGATTGCAGACAGGTGTTTCTTATTGTTTCATCGACTGCTTGCCTCAAACGACAGTTTCGTTGATTCGCAAACAGCATTACTCCTTATTATGTCGCTTCAATCATTCAATTTGCAGTGTCGATATGATATTTTTAACCATATAACCTATCAAATTAACCAAATAGATCGTCATTATGATAAATAAGAAAGATGAAGAGCTATTAGCCCTACTACGAGAAAACGCCCGCGCCAGTGTCTCAGATCTAGCCCGCGCCCTGCATTTATCCCGCTCGACGGTACAAAACCGCATTACCAAATTAGAACAAAGCGGCATCATCCAAGGCTACAGCGTTAACTACGGCAGCGAATATCTCGACGACATTGTGTCTGCCCACGTGCTGATCAAAGAAAGTCCTAAGTTGGTATCGAAAACCAACCTTGAACTACAACGCATCCCGCAAATCGTCGATCTCCACGTCATCAGCGGCGAATACGATCTCATCGCCGTGGTGCAGGCACAGTCACTCAATAAGCTGAATACGGTATTGGAAGAAATTGGTAACCTAGAAGGGGTGGAACGAACGAATTCATCGGTAATTTTGGCGACTAAGTTGAAGCGGTAAAGCTAAACTATTAAAATTTTAATGTTCAGCTGCCTCATTATTTTAATTTCTAAAATTATAGCTATATGAATAAGATGGCAGTTCATACTCTTTTGAAAGTCTTATTGTTTCGATGTTTTCACCATTAGAATCTATACGAATAATAACCCCCATAGTTTGCTCGACAAATTCTTCGTAGTAGGGATGAGGCGGCAATGGTGCATGATAAGGCATTTTTCCCTTAATTTGGTTTTCAATTAAATTTTGAAGGACATCGATATGCCAGCACTTTCCTAAAGCTAACTCCTGAAGCTTAGTTGTACCAACTACCCCAGAATAAACTCCTAAAATGCTATATTTTTGACGCTGTTCGTAGCCAATATCCTCTGGTGTTGATTCTGTGATTGCCAAAACATCACCTTCATCAATTCTTTTTAGTACGTCTTGTCCGCGCTTGGTACGTGCGACCATTATTGAAACATCTTCAGATAAAACGACTGGCGAACCTGACATCCCTGCTCGAGTCAAACTATCTATTAAAATCACTTTATCTGAAATTAGAGCTGAGGGTTCACTTGCAATACTCCCCCTTTTCCAGATAGGTAAAAAATAATGGTCAAAATCATCAAATGATTCCTTTAAAGAATCCTTATCAAAAGGATAACCTAAAATAAACACATCTTTTCCAACCAAAGGAGTTAATGAGTGTGAATCAAGTTCTGAAAAGATATCAAAAATATGAAAATACTTATCTAAAGTCATTGAAATAGGTAATACAATTAAATCAACAGTATTCCGCTCTGGATGTTCCCGCCATAATGGCTCCAGCTCTTTGTTGTATAACGGGAGTGACAATTCAGTAATCATATTATCTTTGCTAATTACAGTGATTTTTAAAACTTCAGGTACACTCCTCCCTCTATTTTTTTGCGGGTTATTCGGATCTAATCCAGTGACAACGTGCCAATTCGTTACCAATAATATTTTATTTTCAGTTTTTACAAAAAAGCCTGTCGCATTGGCTCGCTTACACCATTCTCCGTTGTTTCTGTTAATCGCATAAGACTCAATGTATACAGTTATTCTAGATAAATCATTTATCACTTTAATAAAACTCATTATTTAATACAGGTAATTTTTTAACGTAACTTTAAGAACAAAAACATATCAATAGCGAGATTGACGGAATTAAAGCAAAATTAAACATACAATAACTTCAACGATAGTCCATCAGCCACTGCTGACTCCCAATCTAGTTAATCCTACTGATAAACCTTCCCGCGATGTTTAAGCCAGCCACCAACATGACGTCTTCGCGGATCGTGATGCGTCCAATGTACGACACCGCCTTTGTTATTCCACTCGTATTCACCAAAAAACTGCACTTTATCACCAGTAGCAATACTATTTATACGCGGGGCTAAATCGATGTTATGGGCAATAAGTATGGTTTGGCCTGATGATAATTTAAGAATGAATTTTTGATGACGGGCGCCTTCTAGATCATCGCTTAGCAACCGAACGACGGTTCCCATCCCTTGAACTTGGACATCACTTTGCTGTTTTGAATATGCTTGCTGAACAGTGACAGCGTATGCTGAATTTACTCCTAATAAGAGAAATAAACATACAGTAATCAAGAGGGATAATTTTTTCATGAGGAGCTTTCCTTAGCTTTAATGATTTTCAATACACATCTATGTGTAACAGTGTTTGGTGAATGTAATGCATTGAGTGCTCAATTACAATTCAAAACGAGGTAAACAACACACATTTACCACCCAACAATAATCAAGCTAGATTCAGTTCACTCTCATGGACATAAATACGGTAAAATAGCGCCATTACTTTTACTTTAAGCCGCGACTATTCATGACTAACGACAATAATACCGCCTCTTCATCAAGCTGTTTTAGCGAGCTTGGCCTTATTTCTCCATTGTTGGCGCGTTTAGTCGACTTGGAATATAAACAGCCAACGCCGATTCAAGCGCAAGCCATTCCAAGTGTGTTGAATGGTAGTGATCTCATCGCAGGCGCGAATACTGGCTCGGGTAAGACAGCGACCTTTGCCCTGCCATTGCTGCAACAGCTGTTTAACGCTAAATCATCTGGAAAGCCGAGCACAAACAAGAAAGGAAACTACGCAGCAACGCTAGTGTTAGTGCCGACACGTGAATTAGCAACCCAAGTCGCTGACAGTATTCGCTCTTACGCATTTCATCTAAATGGCACAGTAAAAACCGTCGCCGTGTTTGGTGGCGTGTCTGTTAATAGACAAATGCTAGCACTGCGCGGTGGCACCGATATCTTGGTGGCAACACCGGGTCGCCTACTCGATTTGATTTCCAGCAATGCTATTAAACTCGATCAAGTAAAAACACTAGTGCTTGATGAAGCCGATCGCATGTTGAGTTTAGGATTTACCGAAGAGTTGTCAGCGCTATTGGCGATGATGCCAAAGCAAAAACAAACGCTGTTATTCTCCGCCACCTTCCCTGAACAGGTAAAAGCGTTAACATCAAAACTGCTAAACAATCCTGTTGAAGTACAGGTGCAAAGCGCCGATGCCAGTACATTAGTTCAGCGTGTGTTTACCGTAAACAAAGGTCAGAAAACCGCTGCGCTGGCGCACTTAATTAAAGAAAATCAATGGCGACAGGTTTTAGTATTCGTAAATTCAAAAAGCGGTTGCTCACACCTTGCATCAAAGCTTGCTAAACACGACATTACTGCCGAAGTATTCCACGGCAATCAAGGTCAAGGCGCACGTAGCCGTGTGCTGCAAGCATTTAAAGATGGCGAAATTGAAGTGTTAATCGCTACAGATATTGCCGCCCGTGGCTTAGATATCGAAAAGCTACCTGTGGTAATTAACTACGATTTACCAAGAAGCCCAGCAGATTACATGCACCGCATTGGTCGTAGTGGCCGTGCCGGTGAAATTGGTTTGGCGTTATCGCTAATCGATTATGAAGATTATCACCACTTCAAAATTATCGAGAAGAAAAACAAGTTCAGATTAGAACGCGAAGAAATCGCCGGCTTTGAAATCGACGAGTCACTTATCGATCCTGATTTTTCTGCCAACAAACCTGTCGTGCCACCGCCGGGTTCTGGCAAAAAGAAAAAAGCCAAGAAAGCTGCCAAAAAAGAATCTTCTATTTATGCGGATATTTGGTCGGGTAATGTGAAGTCTGACTCTAAATAGCGTCAGAATATTTATCACGAAGAAAGGAGCTTTTAGCTCCTTTTTGTTTGCCCGCAGTTCTTGTTCGTACAAGTCTTTATCGTAAAGAGCCACCTGTGTAATTATTTAGCAGATGCTAAGGTCTGTTAATAGATGCCCATTCACAGCGGAATAACCCAATGATAAAGACAAACATAACGCGTTCACTCCTCGCATCCTTGTTAGTGCTGACAGCCCACAATGCGAGTGCGAATAATCACATCAATCAGCAATTCAAAGATTATTGGTATGCAGGCGATGCCGAGTTGTCATCATACAAACTTCAACAAGCGCGTTATGGTGAACTCAACGAAGGCACGGCGACACTGATTTATGTTACCGAACAGTTCCTACCAAAGGAGCAGGTAAAGGCAGATTCCGTAAAAGACACTAATATCGGCGTGCTTAAACTCAACAAGCACAAATCCTTTCTTACAGGCATTTATCCTTACACTATCATGACCAGCACCTTTTCACCGACAGACAATCAAGGTCATGCAATTAAGGTCAGTAATACAACCCAAGAATGGTGTGGCAACGCCTACGCACAGCTCAATAATCGCGGGTTATTCGAGGTGTCATCTCACTCATATTTCGAAGGCGAAGCGGATAAAAACTTCACCTTAAACAAAGCACTGTTAGAAGATGAGCTATGGACGAAAATCCGTCTCAACCCAACATCATTGCCACAGGGTGAAGTGCAGCTCATTCCAGCGCTGGAATATAGCCGTTTATTGCATATCGATACCAAAGCCTACCCTGCCAAACTGAGTCTAAATAAAGGCGATAAAACGTCGGTGTACAATATCAAATACCCAACACTCAACCGCACCCTAGCGATTACCTTTAACAATGAATTTCCATACGTCATTCAAGGCTGGGAAGACACCTACAAAAGCGGTTTTGGCGAAAGCGCTAAAGTACTCACCTCAAGCGCGACACTAATTGCCACCATCAAAGAAAAGTACTGGCAACAACACAACAACAAGCACCGCAAACTGCGTAAAAAGTTGGGATTGTAAAAAACAAAAAGGGAGCAGTAGCTCCCTTTTTATACTCTATTCAGTTGCGACTTGCTGAATACCTTTATTAACAAGTTCTTTAATTTCCTGACTATCAAACCTATGGCTCAATATTTTAAACTCATCATCATCATCTTCTCTAAACAGCGTTAGATATTCAGTCACTACGCCAACTTCATGATGAGCATTGTAAACATAAGAAACGAAAGTTCCTGAAAGTTGGTTGGTATGAGATGTCGACTTAATGTTCCAATTTACCTGCTCATGTGAATTTAATGTGCCATGTGCTTTTTTAACTAGCGAAATTATATTTTTCCATTCTTGCTGACTTGTCGCATCCCAAAACATTTTTGCATAGTAGCGATCAACATTCTGCCCATCAGCCCTTTCAGCGTAAAACGATTCCATTAATGCATCAGTTTCTTCTACTTGAGCCGCTAACCCACAACCAAATAGCGTTAAGATACCTGATATCAGAATTAATAACCTAAATTTCATCCATTACTTCCTTTTCAATAGCCTACTGAATTAACAGCGGAACATATTACAATAATCCAGAAAATAAAAAAGGGAGCTGCTGCTCCCTTTCAATCTGTCACAGATAATTTAATGCTTCAGCAATAATGCTTCTAGTTGAGGATGATTAGATCTTTGCATCTTTTCACAGCTGCTAATCATGTGATTTACGTTGTGCAGTTTTTCTTTTAATCCTTTAACTTCCTTGAAGTAAGGCTGATAAATCAGATTTAATTTACGGCGTAATTCCATTGAGCAACCAGATGCAAAACTATAAGGTTGCCATTGTTTATCATCCTCAGAAACTCTGGCAAACAATTTGGAGAGATTAGCTTCTAAATAGTTAATAGCATCGATTCTATTTTTGGGGTTATAGACTGGATATTGTAAATAATAGCCTCTGAACTCTGTCGTATTAAGATCGCTTGAAAATAAAAAGTTGTAGTAATCAGCGACGGAATTTTGATACGAAAAGTATCCCATGTAGCGAATTATCTTATCTTTCGTTAATTCACTTTTGGATGTCATGTAAGCTTGTTTAAATCGATTGAACTCCCTTTTAGTCCCATCGCTTGCAACAACTTCAAGAACTGCCCTTTGCATCAATTCACTCAGTGATGATTTGTTATTTAAAACAGTTTGATAGTGCGAAGTGGCAAAGTTAATCGCATCTTTGTCCAATAACTTTGCTCCCAAGAAACTCAATGAGGAGGCACGTAGCTCATCACTAACCTCTGTTTGCTGGTACCAGCGTATTTGTGTTGTTGTTTTTAACAAGGCCTTCGTCAAATAATCTCGAAATGCTCCCTGTAAGGAGAGTGGTAAAAAATCATAGAAATCACTATTCAGATCATCAATAACACCGACTGCGAGCTCATGAACGAGCAAATCACTCTGTAACAGTTTTAATTGCAGCGCTAGGGCATCAACATATTTCAAATAATCCCCTTTCACCAAGTCACTATTGTTAGCCAATAACGAGCGTTTCTCTTTGTTGGTAAGGTGTTCAAGCCAATTGGTTGAATCGGTATCAAAACCTTTCACATGGTACCTGAAATAGCCTAAAGCGCCTCCATCCGCAAAGACGGCATAAGTGCCCTTTGGCAACGAGATACTTAGACTTCTGCTGTTTAGCAAAACAGATTTAGTAATAATTCCTTGTTGCGTTATGAATTTTATCCGCAATGGAATATGCCATATCGATGTTGTATCGAAGCTAGAGCCTTTAGTCGATATTGTTTCAGAAAATGGCTGCTGAGAAATCTGCAGTTGCCGCTCTGAGCTTGTTAAAGTTACCAATGGATATTGTGGTTTAGTCAAAAACGAGTCAAAGATAGGAAAAAGCGTCGTATTAGTATGCCTTTCCATAAAGCCAATAAAATCCTCAAACGAGACGTTTTTACCACTGAACTGTTTAATGTAATCAACGATAGCGCGTTTAAATGCTAACTCACCTACGTGCTGCTCAACCATAGATATAATTGCATGTCCCTTGGTGTAAACGATTTGCCCTATAGCGTTGTAATCCTCAACAGACTTCATCTGGCGCTTAATAGCAGGCGTTGATGGCGTATCATCCCAGAACGCTCCTAGTTGTGGTAAATCTAGCTCACCACCGAGTTCTTGAAAGTGATTATTAACTATTTTTCTCGCCAGCCATTCTGAAAAAGATTCATTGAGCCATAAATCGTCCCACCATTTCATGGTTACTAAGTTACCAAACCACATGTGAATGATTTCATGAGCAATTAGTTTGTGCGATTCATAGTTCCCTATCTCATTTTTACTATTTGGGAACGTCACTAAATCTTGATGCAAAGTTATGAGTCCAACATTTTCCATTCCCGCGCCGCTATAGACTGGGAGCAGTAGAAAATCTAACTTTTCAAAGGGGTACGCCGAGTCGAAGTAAGATTGGACATGCTTAAATATTTTGGGGATATCCCGCCGGATTACCTCAACATCTAACTGCTGTCCCTTGATGGTATAAATAGTTGATGGGATCGCCATTTCCTTTATTGGCCAAGCAGTGAACTTGCCAACCGCAACCGCCAAGACATCGGTATTTATTGATGCCGTTGGTTTAAAATAATGAGTCGTGTACTTACCCTGCGAAATAATTTTGTGAATGGAAGTGTTGCCTAATACTTGATAGGTCGAAGGAGCTGTTACATCCATTTGAAATGGAATCTTAAATGATGGCTCATCGAAACTTGGGAACACTGTTCTTGCTTTCATCGCTTGTAGTTGAGTCGCTAAGTAGAGCTCATCGCCATCGGAAAATTTATACAAGCCATTTGGTTCATTGTTTATCGGCGCCGTGTACTCAATGAATAGCTGATAACGGCCACGACTAATAGTTTGTGATCCGCGCAATGTCACTATGTCATATTCACTAGATTTTGATGGCACTAAATCCACCTTTAAATCTGCGGTCATACTTTTTAAAACCACAGTCGACATACTGATATCTTTAGCATAAATATCTATGCCTTCGACATCTTGACCTATTTCCAGCTCTATCGAAGTGGAGCCAGAAAACTCGTCCAGTTGTGGATCTAACTTTAGCGAAATTTTTTGCTTAAGGGGCTGAGCGGCAACGCCAAGACGGTAGTCCGCAGAATAAGCTGTAGACATCAATATGACTATCAAGACTAGCGCGCATATCAGTTTTTTAACTATCAACACAGCAAACTTCCTTTCAGACGAAGTGAGTGAATACTTTTACAATGAATATGATTCGAGCAACGACCGTTTAAGTTTATTTGTCACTAAATACGTCACTGGAAATATTAAATAAAGAATAGGCAACCACATTAAGGCGATAAGCGGCCCAACCTGATTTGTCGGAAGGTGAAATACTTGAAAACTAATAACGCCATAGAAATAAGGAGCCAACATCAGGATCACCGCTAAACAACAGAATTGGAATAGACTTAAACAAGCGTCATTACTCAATTTTAACAATAGACTGAATGCTACCAACGACCAGCAGATAGCAGTCAGGTCTAGTAGCAAATCCGGAGAAAATTTATAGGCCAAAGCATCAGGCATAGCTTGCCAGAACTTTGCTTCTGAAAACAATAAGTGGACATTGCCGTTGTACCAGAAATCATCAATAAAAAACGCTTGTTCACCATAGGATAATAATGAAACAGCACCATAAAGCGCGAGAAAGATGAAAATCGAGAACAAGGAGATTACAGCAGAAATAACCCGTGTTTTGGTGAATAAATAATGACAGCTAGCACCAACCACTTGATGCCAATACCAGTATTGAGCGGAAGCTACACTCGGTTTTTCTTGTATTTGCAGCTGAAACTCTTCTTCAAGATCACCACATACATCATCAACTAAATGGCGCGGTAAAACGACTGCTAATATTAATCTGGCTAACGCAGGAGGCGAATGATGTCCCATATCAAGCAAGACTCATCGCGGGAAGCTCTGGTAACTTTGCCCACATTAATTCGAGTTTTTCTTTAGTTTCGGCTACTGCTGCCAGCCCTTGCGGCGTCAATTGAAAATACCGCTTCGCTTTTCCGCCTCTGGCTGCAGTCGCCTCACCTTTCTGCGAAGTGATGTAGCCTTTTTTCTCTAAGCGCTCTACTGTCGCATACAGCGCGCCAATAGACACTTCACGTCCAATGGTATCCTTTAAGTGGCGGCGAATAGTTACACCATAAGCTTCTTTCGTTAAACACAAAACACTCAACAAAACTAAATGCTCAAATTCGCCAAGATAAGTTTTTTTATTGGCCATTGGTAAACTCTGTAAATATTAATACCTACATAATAGAGTTTATTGAATCACTGTCAAACATTAATTCTATTATGTAGGTTTTATAAAAATCTAGACATAAAAAAGGGAGCCGCAGCTCACTGTCAAAAAAGAAAAAGTACTAAGCCTGTTGAAGCTCGGGCATTTCCGTGTCATTAACTTCTGGTTATTGCGCTTGGTTGCTAACCAAGAGCTCATGAACTTCCAATACAAAAGAACCATTGAAAAAAATATAATACGAATATAGAGTTAGCGAATTATTTGGCATCATACTGATTGCCACATCGAGCATTACTAGAGCGAAATCGTGACGATATCATTTAAATACGCCATAGGGATTTGGGCTGTTCTAGCCATTCTTACTATTTTCTTAAACGGCTCACCAAAGCCGACAATTAAAAAAGCAGTAGCGAAACCACCGCCTTCTCAGCAAATAGCGAAATATCCACTACGCATTGTCACTTTGCCACGCAATGCCAAGGTAAGAATTATGAATATTAGCCCTAAATATCGTGCCAATATGAAACTCAAGGCTGGACGCTATGACGTTGAAGTATCAAGCCCCGGTTACGAAACACAGCGCCGCTGGATTACCCTCAACGGCAAAAAAACTCGCTTTAACTTCTCGCTAGTCAAAAAATAACATGAATAATAATCAAGATGCTTTCTTAAGTCCCTTTGCGAGGCTTACAAATAAATGGCTGCCTAATTTCAAATTGAATTTAACGGCGAGTAGCACTCCGCGTAGAGAGGCCAAAGATATTTTGGTAACCGCTGTATTTAACATTGATTACTCCCATAATTCTCGAGAATTAGGCGGTATTAATAGTTACAACTGTTCAAGCGTTGCCGAAGTAAAAAGTTACTCCAAAAAAGCGATAGAGTCATCGATAAATGGGCAGCGAAAAAGCGTATGTGATGCGCTATACAAAGAGCTATCTAATAATTCTTTATTTGCGTCTGTCCACCGTAAGAAATTGCCGTTAAAGGTATTTGAACACTCTTGCCTAGTCACTTGCTCACCTTGTGGTGGTCGGGGCAGAGTCACTTGTGGCACGTGTTATGGATCAGGCCAAGTCGATGAGTCGCGTTATGAAATCGTTGGTTATGACGAATACAGAGACTCACGTGGTTACGTGACGAGACAAGAACCTCGCTATGGCTATAGAAATTATCGCGTTACCTGCTCAGGCTGTGGCGGTTCAGGGCAAAACAGGTGTTCTACCTGTCATGGTGATGGTCAGAATACCTATATTGAAACCGTTGATATTTATGCAAAACTAGGTAACTGGAAGCATAAATGGAGCAAGTTCGAAACCACAACATGGACCAACGATTATCTGCATGGTGATCAAGACGATTTCGAACTACAAGATGCTGGTACTTGGCAGTTGAGCAAACAACAAGTCACCGATCACGACAATGGCGCGTTTACCGTCACTATTCCCGGTGAAATTACTGCCGCCGATTGTAACGCCACGCTACAGGGAGAGTTTGCAACGAGCAAAGGGCAACTTAAAACCCTAGGCGGACTCATTTATGATTGTGATTATATCTATACCGAACACACTTATAACGCCGCTACTTCTGCACTTGCAGCGAATCAAATATCACCACAAAAGATAAAGTGTTTAACATCTTCTCCGCTATTCAACGTGTGCGGTGAATCTAGCCGCGAAGGTAAAGTTGTTCCTTACAACGAGCTGCGCACCAAACGCATGATTACCAGTAAATCCACCAAAGCGATGCACGAATTACTAATAGCATTGCAGCAAAAGTTTCAGCAAGCCCGTAGTAAACTCTCGGTCTTAAATATCTTTGCTAACTCTGCTGCCGCATTAGGCGTATTAGCCGCGATATTGATGGCTTTTGCTTGGCAGCTCGGTAGCGGAGTTGTCGAGCACTTCAACTTATATAATCTTGCGCTGGGAATGAAGAAGATAGTGAATAGCTTTCAACTCTCTCATCAGTTCTTAAATATTCTCACTGTTTCAGCACTGATATTTTATATCCCTGCCATTATCATGATGAAGGCCCTAGGCGCGAAGAAAAACCTTTCCACTAAGCGGATCTTAAGGTGGTTTTGGATCACCCTACCGATTTTTTCACTGTTTGTTATTTTCTTCACAAGTGCAGCAGGCAAAGCGCACGTAGGTACTATCGGCGATTTACTCATTGCCTTGCCAATACTGGATTTATCGATATTAGCTCTATTAGTTGGCATTCTTTTCGCGCGCAAAAAGAGCTGGGCTAAACAAGCACAGGCAGCAAATGAGTATCAGTCAGATGTGTTAATGAAGAAGCTGGATTACAAGGAATAATGATGAATCGCGATAAATTAGACTTCTCTGTCTCGCAGGCCATTGGCGCTAGCTTGTTTATGTGGTTTCTCGTTTTTATTTGGGGAGAGCTACCGTCAAATGGCCTTGGCTGGATGCTGGCAACACTAGTCGTCGGTTTGTTAATGGTCAGCAGCGCTGTGGTCATTGTCACTGGTTTTTCGTCAGTACAATATCAATTTACACGCTCATTTTTAGCGTTTGCGATGGGCGCGTTGGCGGCATTCATTATCAGCCAGCTGTTTAATTGGCGTGGTAATGAATGGTATGAATACGCTATTGGATTGGCGATTCTGGTCGGAGTCATGAAGCTGTTTGATAAGCTATTCGAGAAAAAGAACTTTCAACGCTACTTCGAGGCATTACTGATTTCGTTATTAGCAATCAATATATTGCGCATCATTCCAATGCTTTAGCTGCACTGGTTTAACAGCATCGCTTTTATTTCATTGCTGAAACAAAAAAGGGAGCCGCAGCTCCCTTTTTTATCTAACAACTAAGTCCAAATTAAAACGTCAGACCCGGCGTTAAGTTTTCTGGTAGTACAACTTCATCGGCTTCCATCGAAGCAACTGGGTAAGCACAATAATCAGCCGCATAGTAAGCACTTGCTCTGTGGTTACCACTTGCACCAACACCACCAAATGGTGCAGCGCCGCTTGCGCCTGTGATTTGCTTATTCCAGTTAACGATACCTGCGCGAATACGTGCGAAGAAGTAATCGTAGTCGTCACGGCTATCAGCCAGTAAACCTGCCGATAAACCAAAGCTGGTGTTATTCGCGAGTTCAATCGCTTCGTCGAAGCTTGAGTAACGGATGATTTGCAGTAATGGACCAAAGTGCTCTTCATCTGGTAATTCACGGGCAAAGTCAGTTACATCAACCAGACCCGGTGTTACAAAACCAGTACCTGCTTTATGAGTCAGCTTTATTAATACCTTAGCGCCCTTCTCAATTAGCATGTCTTGTGCCGCAACCATTGAAAGTGCCGCTTTCTCGCTAATCATTGAACCCATGTATGGCTGGTCTTCATCATCGAAGTTGCCAACTTTAATTGATTTAGTCACTTCAACTAAACGCTCAATCAGTGCATCCCCTTCCGCGCCATTGGCAACGAATAGTTTACGTGCACAAACACAGCGTTGACCTGTGGTTACGTAAGCCGACTGGATGATGTCGTGTACTGCGCCATCAACATTAGCTACGTCTTTAACGATTAATGGGTTATTACCACCCATTTCTAACGCTAAGATTTTGCCCGGCTGACCAGCAAATTGCTTGTGCAGTAGGTGACCGGTATTTGAGCTACCTGTAAAGAACAAGCCGTCGATTTCATTGTGATTAGCGATAGCAACGCCAGTTTCAACTTCACCTTGTAGTAAGTTGATAACACCCGCTGGCAAGCCAGCTTGCTCCCACAATTTAACCGTTAGCTCACCAACGCGTGGCGTTAATTCACTTGGTTTGAAGATGATAGTGTTACCCGCAAGTAATGCTGGAACGATGTGACCGTTTGGCAGGTGACCTGGGAAGTTGTAAGGACCAAATACCGCAACAACGCCGTGTGGTTTGTGACGGATAAACGCCTTAGCACCCGGTGCTGGATTTTCAACTGTACCAGTGCGCTCGTCGTGTGCTTTGATTGAAATACCAATCTTGCCAGCCATGCCCGCCGCTTCAGTACGAGTTTCCCATAGTGGCTTACCCGTTTCTAAAGCAATCGCGTGTGCTAGCTCTTCTTTGTTTTCAACAAGCAATGCGCCAAACTTTTCAACAATCGCTTTACGCGCTTCAAAGCCGATTTGTGCCCACTCAAAAGACGCTGCACGTGCCGCTTTCATTGCAGCATCAACTTGCTCAGTCGTTGCCGTTTGACCAGACCAGATTACATCGTTGTTCGCTGGATTAACTGATGTTACATCGCTGCCTAAACCAGCAACCCATTGGCCATTAATAAATTGATTTTGATGAGACATTTAATGCTCCTTAATAAATTACAGCGAAAGAACGCGAATAATATCGCCGTCTTCCACTTTTAATGCGTCGGCATGTTCGCGTGTGATTAATGCAAACTCTTCGTCGTGGTCGACGTGGATGTGCACCTCAGTTGCGCGGAAGTTTTGGAAATCAGTGTTACAGGCGACATAAGGCGCACCTTCTTCAACTTCGCTAACTTTCACTTTCACGCGAATAGAATCACGCACCGCTTTGATTTGTTCACGTTCACATTCAACCGTTGGTCCAGCATCGAAAATATCGACGTAGCCGCGGTATCTAAAACCTTCACGCTCTAATAAACGTAGCGCTGGACGCGTTTTTTCATGGACATGACCAATCACTTCTTGCGCTTCGTCACTCAACAAGTTGACGTAAATCGGGTAGCGCGGCATTAACTCGGCAATAAAGACCTTGTTGCCGATGCCTGACAAGTAATCAGCCGTTGGGAAGTCCATGCTAAAGAAGTGATCTTCTAACCACTCCCAAAACGGTGAATTGCCTTTTTCATCTGACACACCACGCATTTCTGCAATAACTTTATCGCCAAAACGCTCGCCAAATTCCGCCAACATTAAGAAGCGACAACGAGAAAGAACACGGCCGTTATTACCACCACGCGCCGACTCACTTAAGAACAAGGTACATAGCTCAGCAGCGCCAGTGTAATCATTACACAGTGTCAGCGTATCAATAGTGTTGTGCAGCTTAAGCTCTTGCGATGAATGGACAACTTTGCCCAAGTGATAATGATAAAACGCATTATCCAAGCCTACTGCTGAATCAAGCCCACAGGTACCAACAACAGTTCCGGTATCCGTGTCTTCCATCACCATAAGGTAACCTTCAGTGCCCGGCTTTGTCGCATTGGCAGCAAACGATTCTTCTGAATGTGCGATTCGAGAGCGCAGCAATTGCTCGTTAGTTGGCAAAGATGTAAAGCCAACACCTGAATCATGAGCAATTTGCATTAACGCTGGATAGTCAGCAGCGACTATCGGACGAATGACCAACATAATGGATCCTCTACTTGGATGGGTGAATGAATGCTAAAGGATAAAAAAGGCGAGTGTTTATGCACTCGCCTTTTTTCGAAGACGCTATTAAGCGTTAACGATTTGCGCTACTGCTTTTTCAAAACGCGCTAAACCTTCAGTGATATCAGCGTCAGTGATGATTAATGACGGCGCGAAACGAACGATGTTAGCACCAGCAACTAAGGCCATTAAACCGTTGTCAGCAGATGCAACCATAAAGTCACGTGCGCGACCTTGGTACTTGTCGTTAAGTACTGCACCTAGTAGTAAACCTTTACCACGGATTTCGCTAAACGCGTTGTATTTTGCGTTAATGGCTTCTAAACCAGCGCGGAATTGTGCTTCTTTCTCTTTAACACCGTTTAATACTTCAGGAGTATTTACGATATCCATTACTGCTTCACCAACAGCACACGCTAGTGGGTTACCGCCGTAAGTTGAACCGTGAGTACCAATCTTAAGGTGCTTAGCAATCTCTGCAGTCGTTAGCATAGCGCCGATTGGGAAACCGCCACCTAGTGCTTTTGCTGAAGTTAGAATGTCTGGAGTCACACCTAAATCTTGGTAAGCGTAAAGTGAACCTAAGCGACCAAAACCAGTTTGTACTTCATCGAAAATTAATAGTGCATTGTGCTCGTCACATAACTCACGAACGCCTTTTACGAAATCAGCTGTTGGGCTAACTAAACCACCTTCACCTTGCAGTGGCTCCATCATTACCGCACAAGTGCGCTCTGACATTAATGCTTTAAGCGCTTCTAAATCGTTGTAAGCAACGTGCTCAACAGCGCCCGGCTTAGGACCGAAACCGTCTGAGTAAGCTTCTTGACCACCAACAGTTACCGTGAAGAAAGTACGACCGTGGAAACCTTGTTTGAAAGCGATGATTTGGTCTTTGTCTGCGCCGTAGTTATCTAGTGCCCAACGACGAGCTAGCTTAAGGGCTGCTTCGTTAGATTCTGCACCAGAGTTAGCGTAGTAAACGCGATCGGCGAAAGTTGCATCAGTTAGCTTCTTTGCTAAACGCAGCGCTGGCTCATTCGTCATAACGTTACTTAGGTGCCAGATTTTGCTTGCTTGATCGTTCACAGCAGCTACAAGTGCTGGGTGACAGTGACCTAAACAGTTAACCGCGATACCACCTGCGAAATCAATTAGCTCGTTGTCGTTCTGATCCCATACACGAGAACCTTCACCACGTACTGGAATGATGCTTGATGGCGCGTAGTTTGGAACCATAACATCATCGAATAATTCACGTGTTACTTGCATTTGCTCTGACATAAAAAAGACTCCTCTCACATGTTCCCTAACTGTCGGGAAATGGTGTTAATTTGGGTTTATAAACGCATTTAACGTTCTAAATTGTGGCCAGAGTATCCCAGAAAATAAGCATAATGTCTTCCCAAGTGTCTATAATTCAGACAGTGGCTGTGACGTAAATGAACGCCATAAAATTGATAAATGAATAAATAAACAAATCGATTGAATTGTTGCGAATAAATAGTCAAAATTTTCGGTAGCTAGTCACTGTGTTTTTTTACAAAAAAATTCAGTTTTTTTTGTGTTTTTTATTAAAAATCACACTTTGTTATTCGATTTTTTGACTGCTGTTAGCTAGGACGAAGGGAAAACCATGAAGTGGTTAATCTGTTTAATTTTGTGTTTTTACAGTGGCTATTTAACCGCCCAAAATCCATCAGCGGAACCGCCGCTGCTAGTCGTCACCGAAGATCTGTGGCCATTTAATTATTTAGAAGATAATCAAATCAAGGGCAGTGCCACGACATTAGTCAAACAATTGTTAGAACAAGCAGACATGGACTATACCCTAGCGCTATTGCCGTGGGCGCGCAGTTATCAGATGGCTCGAACTAAACCCAATGTCATGATTTACACCATTAATCACACCGCTTCACGCCACGATAAGTTTCATTGGATAACCCACATTCCAGTTAAAGTAGAAAGTAATTTCTACGCGCTAGCCGATCACAAACTAGCACCACAGACTAAAGAATCAATAAAGCAGTTGCGAATAGCAGCACTGATAGACTCGGTGAACGATGCCTTTTTAGTGCGCAACAAGTTTGAAAAAGTCAGTCGCGTTTCACGAATCACTCAATCAGTTGGCATGCTTAAACGTGGACGCGTTGATTTAGTTATCTCCTCTGAAAATGCCATTCTTCACGCCATTCGCCAAAATGGTTTAGCGCGCCAAGATATTGTAAAAATCGACACTGCATTTAGCTCTAAACCCGCCATAGCTATGAGCATACAAACACCTCAGGCGATCGTTACTAAGCTTCAACAAACGGCCCAAGCACTTCACAAATCACAAGGATTATGCAAAATTATGGAGATAGCACCAGCTGACTGCATTAAGGTAGAAAAGCTGTAGCGGAGATCCCTGTGATAAAAAAAGCCCTATTGTTACTCTTTATTTTAATTTTGAGCATGCGTTGTTATGCCAAGCAACCGCTATTAGTAGTAACAGAAAACCTTTGGCCATTTAACTTTGTCGAACGCGGTGAAGTCAAAGGCCCACACACTGAGCTTGTCAAAGAAATATTAGAGCTGGCCGACATTGATTACACCATCGCAGTTCTGCCGTGGGCGCGCAGCTATCAGTTAGCACAAACCAAACCTAATGTGCTTATCTACACTATTAACCGCACTAACTCACGAGAAGATAAATTCCATTGGATAGCACGTTTTCCGTCGCGCGCCGATATAAACTATTACGCGTTAAAGTCATCGAATTTGACAAACCTTCCATCTGATAAATTGAAACAATTAACGATTGGCACTCAAATAGGCACAGCGAACGATACCTTCGTTACTCACCATGGTTTTGAGAATATCAGTCGAGTCACTCATGTCCGTCAAACGCTGGGTATGCTTAAAATTGGTCGCGTTGATTTGGTGATCGCGTCAGATTTACAACTACAACGCGCGGCGATAGATATTGGCTTAGACGTCAATAGTATTGAAAAGATTGGCTACGCATTCTCGTCAATTCCTTCGATTGCGGTTAGCCTGCAAACCCCGCCAGAAATCATCGCTAAAATCGAAGGCGCATACAAAAAGCTGGCCCAAGAAAAAGACTTGTGCCAGCTGATGCAATATGACGATAATTCGTGTTATCAGGGAATGTCTAAGGCTCAACCTTAGGAACTTTGAGATATTTTTGCTTGTTAAGCAGTTTCATTTTCTCAGCATCAATCTGATAATAATTCAGCAATGCGGTCGCTTCGACTTTATCGATTAATTCTTCGCGATACATTTGCTTAAATACTGCGTAACTCCGGCCCTGAGCAATCACGCGTGCCGCAGGTCCCATATCATCAATACTCAGCGATTGTGCTAATTCTTGCAAGGTTGGCGCTAAACGGAAAAAGTTTAACTTGTAGCGGGCTGCAATTTCAGCACTTAGCGCTTTGGCCTTTGTAGGCATTAAGCGGTCAAGCACAGGCACTGCCGAGGTAATTTCTGCTAACTTATGACTCACTTCTGAAGCGCCAGATTCAGCTGCATCGCGGCTTAGTTCACGCCTTGTCTCATAGAAACATTCATCCACCAAATGTAGCAACATAGTTGCGCCCATCTCGTGAAACAGCGCCATCATATACACTTCGTCGGGATCTAATTCCTCTTCAAGAGTTGCTAGTGCACTTGCTGCTTGTGCGGTAATTTGCACGTGATTCCATATTTTACGCGATGGTTGATGGAACTTAGAGCCGGTGTCTTTTAGCGATTCATGGACGATTAAATACGGTAGAAATACTCGTAGTTTCTCGATGCCTAAAAAGCCCAGACACAATTCTGCGTCTTTAGATTCCAGTGGTTTATCATCAGAACGATTCACCAACCCAAAGCGATTCATTACCCCAACAAGGTTTTGGACGACACTCGCGTGCTTTAGTACCAAGGGTTTAATACGTGAAATAGAGGCGGCTTTAGTATTTACAATATTCACTGCATCCATTAAATACGGCGAAATTGTAAAGCGGTGATAGGTTTCTTCATCAATCGCAGTTAAACGATTTTCAACGCGCGCTTCAACATCTTGGAATAACTGCGCTTTAAGCGCGTTAAACAGCTCTTTGTTCTCTTGCTTTGTCGCTTGGCGAGCAAGTGCTGGCGCCAGCTCTACGTCGAGTAAAATTCGATTGTCTGGAATTTCCGTGTCTACCTCTTCCACTTGTGGCAACAACAATGCTTTGCTCACGAGGTAACGATAGAAATTAGTTTCCGTTTCAATAACACCAGCTGATTTTAAGCCACTCTTGGCATCACCATCAGCCGCAGGGCGCCGAGACTTTTGCTCGGCACTACGTAACGATTTGTCTTCTTTTGACAACCAGTTTTTTAATCGACTCACTGTAACCCTTACTAACCCTAATTAGCGGTGGCACCAATAATGATGCCACGATTCATTCTATTTCTTTAAATTTTCTTCAAATAATTTGAAGATGCGACGGTATTCATCCAACCAGCTCGATGGTTGTCTAAAGCCATGCGGCTCAACTGGGTAAATCGCCGTTTCAAAATCTTCTTTCTCAAGCTCAATCAAACGCTGAACTAAACGCACGCTGTCTTGGAAGAATACGTTGTCATCTAATACACCCGCCATGATTAACAGAGGCTTATTAAGATTTTGCGCGTATTCAATCGGCGAGCTCTTGCGATAAGCAATATCATCGTCGTTTGGACGGTTTAAGATATTAGAAGTATAGCCGTCATTATAATGTGCCCAATCAGTTACTGGACGTAATGCTGCACCCGCTTGGAATAATTCAGGCTTGGTGAATAGCGCCATGAATGTCATAAAGCCACCGTACGAACCACCGTAAGTACCAACGCGGTTTTTATCAACCTGTAAGTACTTACTCATGTAATCGACCCCATCTTCCAAATCTTGAATTTCAGGCGTGCCCATTTGACGATAAATCGCGGTACGCCAGTCACGGCCATAACCTTTAGAAGCGCGGTAATCCATATCCATAACCACATAGCCTTGCTGCGCTAATAAGTTGTGGAACATAAACTCACGGAAGTAACCCGAGAAACCATAGTGTGAATTTTGCAAGTAACCCGCACCGTGGTTAAAGATAACTGCTGGGTAAGATTCTGCTTTTTTGCTATCAAAACCCGGTGGTAAATAAATCTTAGCGTAAATTGGTTGCTCACCGTGACTCGACGGTACGGCAACAATCTTCGGCGCTTGCCAATCGTAGCTGGCAAATTCTTCGCTAACCGTATCGGTTAAACGTTTAACTTCACCTTGTTTAGTCGCGCTAGCAACGTAAATGTCGTTATGACGCAGTAGCGACGAATGCGTTAATAATAACTTGTCTTCAGCTGGGCTAAGTTTGTAATCCGTCATGCCGCCAAGTTTAGTCAGCTGAGTTTGCTGCTTGGTAGCTAAATCAGTGCGATAGATTTCATATTTACCAGGGTGCGATTTGTTCGCTTTGTAGAAAATAGTTTTACCGTCGTCACTTAACGTCACGCTGCTAATTTCGTATTTACCACTAGTTACGCGATCGATCTTACCTTTTAAATCGACAGTATAAACTTGCGAGTAGCCACTCTCTTCCGATAGGAAATACAGGCTTGCGTTGTCATTTAACCAACCAAATTCGTTGAAGGTGTAGTTAACCCAAGCATCATCGTGTAAACGGTGCAACGTTTTTAATTTGTTATTGGCAAAATCATAGCTAGTTAACCAACGATCTTTATTATCGTTTGCTTCAAGCATAATGGCCAATGCTGAGCCATCGTCGTTCCACGCCATCGCGCTTTGGCGCCATGTCCAGTCAGGTAACAAAGTGATGTTACGCGGCGCTTTTTTACTGACGTACTTTTTGCCTTGTTTGGCGTAATTCTCCGCTTTTACACTGGCTAATACATCGTCATCAAAACCCGGTAGTTGACTGAAATCTAATGTTTGTTGTTTGCGAGTAGCAACGTCAATGTACACTAAGGTATGAGCATTTGGTTTTGCTTCTGCCACACGTGCACGGGCATCAACAGCTTCAACATAGCCTTGGCTACCTAGGTAGTTGGGCATAATGTCGTGTTTACTGCGCCATGAAACGCTCTTGTCTTTAGTCGCCACAAGCAACTTATCGCCGCTCGGGCTTAGGCTCATTTCAACTAAACGATGTTTAGGATCTAAATAAAACGGCGCTGTAGCCATTGTTTTATTTTGCGCTTTTAAATCTTGCTTGTGCTTGAAACGCACTGCTTTGTTGTGCTGCTCTAATGCTACGTATTTGATTAGGCGGTGCTGCTGCGCGCCAATGTAGGTGGTTGGTGTTTGCGGCGCTTTCGGCGCTTTGGCAAACTTAATTTCAACCAATAATGCATTGCTGTTTGAGGCTAAATCGATGGCGTAGAAAGCATTGTCTTGTTTGTAAGCTAAGCGGCCGTCGGTTAGAAATTGTAGTTGCGAGCGACGTGAAGAGTCACGAGTTAGCTGCTTGATGGTGCCCGAGCTTAGCTCTTTAATGAAAATATTACCTTGGTAAGTAAAGGCTTTTAGTGACTTATCGCTATTTAAAACACCATTAGCTTGTGCCGAAAGATGAGCATCGCCCAAACCAAGTTTCTTCGCTTTGCCATCAATCGCTTGTACGAACACATCGTACAATGGGGAATCAGCTTGTTTTAAGGAATAGAAAATCGAATTGTCATCGCGCCATTGAGCGTTGGTTGGTGCAATGCCCATCCATGTAGGATCTGCCATGATTTGCTTCATGGTAAGCTGCTCACCTTTGAGTAATGGCTGAGCGGCTTGAATAACTTCAACAGGCTGATTGGCAACCGGCGCCGCAACTTTAGTTGCCGTTGTCGTACAGGCAGTTGCTCCTAATGCGAGGGATGCAATTAGTAATTTTTTCATCAAGATTCCTAATTTTATAATAATTATTATCGACGCCAAGCTATGAATTTTAGTCAATGTAGGCGGCTAAGCGCTCCTGCGATAGAAAATATACAAAAGCTAATGAGATGGCCCAATTGTAAGGAGATTCCGCCTAAATTACTACCGAAGATTACGCTTGATTTTGTTTGCGATAATGGCCGGGAGAGCAACCTAAATGCTGCTTAAACGCATAGATAAATGCCGAACTCGATTCATATCCCAACGTCGATGCGATTTCTTGAGTAGTCAGTCCGTCAGCGAGTAAGTTTAACGACTGAATTATTCGCAGTTTTTGCTTCCACTGACTAAAGCCAAAACCAAAATATTGATTAAATAAACGATTCAATGTGCGGCTCGATGCGCCGACTTCACTAGCCCATTGCTCCAAGGTCTTTTTATTATCTGGTTGGGCGGTAATGGCTTCGATAATCGGCGTTAAGCGTTTGTCAGTAATTGAAGGCATAAAGAGCCCTGTTTTGGGCGCAGCTTTTAGAAGATCAATTAACACCGCAAGCAACCGCTCGCGCTCATCCGTCATCTCATAGTCAAACGGCCACTGGCACATCGCTAAAATGACTTCTCGCAATAACGGCTCAACGTTAAACGAATAAACCTTGTCTCCCAACACGCCACACAATGATTCATCGATATGTAAGTTGCGAAAAGTCGCGCCAAAACGGCTAGCCACTTGATGCTCAACATTAGACGGCAGCCACAGCGCCTGCCCCGGCGGCACGATGTGATAACCCTCATCGGCAATAACCTGCATCACACCTTGCGATGCATAAACCAGTTGCCCCCAACTATGGCTGTGCTTTACCACTTGCACCATAGGCTCCATATCACGCCGCACGGGCATAATCGGATGAGTTAATGTGCGATGTTTCGAGCGCTGAGTAATAGTCCAACCATCAGCTGTCATATTATCGATATCTTTTGTCATAATTCACACTATCAGCCAAAGTTAGTCCATCTTATAATCAATTATCTTTTTGGCAACAGTTAAATTGGCTCTCATTTATGCGTTCATTAATCCCTAAAAAATATCAAACTCCCTTCGTTTATTTGGCGTTGGCGACTATCACTATGTCGGTGACCTTCTCTGCTTGGCTTGCCATGCTCAATAATTTCTCGATTGAGAGCGCTAATTTCACCGGCGCAGAAATTGGCATGCTGCAATCACTACGTGAAGTCCCAGGCTTTTTAGCCTTTACCGCTGTATTCGTGTTACTAGTTCTCAAAGAGCAAACCTTTGCGGTTGTCTCACTAGCACTGTTATCCATTGGCGTTACTATCACGGGATTATTTCCCACGGTGTATGGACTCTATGCGACAACTATCTTGATGTCGGTGGGTTTCCACTACTATGAAACCATCAACCAATCACTCTCCTTACAATGGTTTAATCACGATGAAGCGGCGGAAAAACTCGGAAAACTGCTATCGATAAAATCAGCTTCAGCGCTGCTAGCTTATGGCGCAGTTTGGGTAGCATTTAGTTTATTAGACGCTGACTATATGTGGGTTTATATGGCGTTAGGCGGAGTCGGTATTGTGCTCACTGCCATACTATTTCTCGCCATGCCTGAGTTTAATCACGGCGCGCCACAGCACAAAAAGTTAATTTTAAAAAAGCGCTATAGCTTGTTCTATTTACTGACCTTTTTATCAGGCGCCCGTCGTCAAATCTTTGTGGTATTCGCGGGATTCTTAATGGTGGAGAAATTTGGTTATTCAGTCGCCGAAGTTACCGCGCTATATATTCTAAACCACGTGATTAACTTCTTTTTAGCACCGAAGATCGGCGCATGGATCGGCCGTGTTGGTGAACACAGAGCACTAACATTGGAGTACATCGGATTAATCGCTGTATTTACTGGCTATGCGCTTGTTGAATCGAGCACTGTGGCTGCAGGTCTTTATGTTATTGACCATCTATTTTTTGCAATGGCGATAGCTTTAAAAACCTACTTTAAAAAGATTGCCGACCCACAAGATTTGGCAGGAAGTGCTGGTGTTAGCTTTAGCATCAACCACATCGCGGCGGTGTTTATTCCTGCGCTATTTGGATTGATTTGGTTAATCGACAACTCACTGGTCTTTTACGCCGGAGCAGCACTAGCGGCATGTTCACTCATCGCCAGTCAATGGGTACCAAAACCACATCAAATGCCGCAGGCAATTCAATAGTTGTAAGTTACACATTAAAGAATTTTTAAAAATGCCAATAAATCCTCTCTTTCCTGTTTAGACAACTTAAGTGGCTTTAGCAACGACGTTGTCGTGGGAAAGAGTGGATCGGGTTTTCTATCTTTGCGTGGCTTAGGTTGTGCACCACCTCGGTTATAGAAATTAATAATTCCCGGTAAACTCACGAATAACCCGTGATGCATCCAAGGCTCGGTATGGCTAACCATCACCAATGAAGGTGTTCTAAACGCCCCTACATCACTCGGATCCTGCGTATGCTCGTAACGCCCTAAATCTTCTAAACGACGGCCAAATGCATGTAACCCTGTGATATGAAATCGATTGTCACTGAGTAAAGGACCATTGTGGCAAGTCATACATCTAGCTTTAGTGCGGTAGAGATGTAGTCCTTTGAGTTGCGACTCAGACAACATAGTTATCGCAGCTTTAGGATTGTGTTGCACCATAGCGATAAATCGTGAAAATAAGGTATCTTTTGGCATAATTGTGCGTTCAAACGCTACGATCGCTTTGGCGAGTTGCTGGCGATTTAGCGTTGTTGTCCCAAAGGCCTTTTTTATCAATGGCCGATATTTAGTCTCTGAGTTAATTCTCAGTAAAGCCCCTTCCACACTAAAATCCATTTCCTTTGGATCCTCAATTGGCATCAAAGCTTGCTGCTCTGCAGTTTCGGCTCTACCGTCCCAAAAAAAGCTCTGCCAATGATCGATACCAAAAATATTTGGTGAGTTACGTCGGCCACGCTGCATATCGATTCCAATTGGTTGTGAGCGCATATCGCCAAACAATAATCGCGACTCGTGACAACTACTACAACTAACAGTTTTATCACGTGATAGCGAAGTGTCGTGAAATAACATACGTCCCAATATAACTTGAGATGGCAGAGGTTTTGGCTTCACTAAGCTCAATGGTGCGAGTTGTTGAACTTGCCTTCCATCAGCTGTTTCAATGGCAGGCCATTGTGACTGAGGTTGGCTATAACTATCTTTTAACTGCTGCAGTAAAAATAGCTCTTGAGCGTGCATCACGGATGAGCACACTAATGTTAGTACTAATAAAGCAAAGGTACTAAGAACACGAAACACTGACAATTTATACTCCATAAAAAACAACAGCCAATAGCAAAAGCATATTGGCTGTTGTGCTCACCCAAGGTGATGATTAATCGTAATTATAACTCAGACCTAGCCAAAAACTGCGACCGGTCTCTAATCCAATTTGATTTAAACCCACTTGATAAGTGCGTTTGTTCAACAAATTAGCAACCTCTAAACTAAGACGCAGTGATTGTTTGGCTGAAATGTCATAATCATATGACACCTTGCCATTTACGCGCGTAGTCGCCGGTTTACGAGTCTGTTGGAATACAGGATAGGCTTCCTCACCTGGCTCGGTAATACTACCTAAGTTTGCTGTATAATCGAGCCCTGTATACTCCATACTTTCATAACGCCCGCGATAACTAACACTTAGACTACTGCGAAGATTTTTAGTCCATTGACTAGATAACGACAAGTTGGCAGTAATGGGTCTACTGAAATTATCTTGTAATTGAGTTAAAGAACTCTGCGACACTAATTTATAAGTATTAGGCGGTGTATAAATATATACGCGCTCATCGCTAGGAATCACTTCAGCAGGTAATTCGGAACTTTCACCATTACTGGTATTTTCCGTTTTACTCGTATTGAACATCAATTGATGATTCTCAAAGGCGATAGAATAAGATAGAGAAAGTCGCTTGTGAGTTGCTTCACCGTTATTCGATTGAACAATGTAAGTGTACCCATCTCTAACATAGGAATCACCGCGTACCACTTTATCTTTGCTATCTCGATGTACTGCAGTTAATGACAATACTCCACCAAACAACTTTTGTTTCAAGCCAAGTGTCAATTCATCACTAAATGGCGTACTCAAGTTTTCATATAAATAGCGATATGGCAATTCTTGTAGTGAATTAGTCCATGGCTGAACAATTCCGTTATACACTGGGCGATACTGGGTTACATATCCACGCTTTGCTTCCTTTAACTTGTAACTCATCATATCGTTAGCGTAATAGCGACTTACCCCAAATACTAACAGAGATTCTTCGTCGCCAAAGAGATCGAGGCCTCCATGTAGACGAGGTGCTATATTCCACTGCTTTAAAAACTGATTGCGATCTAGTTTTAACCCAAGAGTTAGCCGTAAGGCTCCCAATTCAACGCGGTCTTGTAACCAAGCGTTAAAATTATTGGTCGTAACATTGATGTCTTCAAGCGGATATACACGTCGCGATCTAAAAAATTGGCCTCGAGTAATAATATTATCTTGATAACGCTTAAAGTGTTCAGGATTACGTAAATCTAGCACGCCGCCGAGCTGCTGAGCTAATTCATCAAGCGGTACTTGATAGGTTTGTTCAATACAATCTAATGTCGCATCACCACACTTTATACTGCCATCTTCTAGCGGCATACTATAATCGATCGCAGCATTAGGTCGTTGGCGAGTCAGCTCTCTTCGATCGTAGTTTAGGCCAAAGGACAGCTCATGAATTAGACCAAGCCACTCAATGTCGTTTAATAAAAACTTTTGTGTCAAAGATAGTGTTTTTTGCTCTTTATCTAAATCACCATACCCGCCTTCTTTACTCAAAGGACGAGCAATTGAGTCTATTCCCCACTCCTTTCCTTTAGCTCTAAACCAAGGTAAATAGTACTGTGGTGCGCGGCGTGAATTATCGCTTTCGCCATATCGCAAACTCGCATTCCAATCAAATAATGACCAGCTGTGATTAGCGCGAAGCGACGCAAAAGTACCACCGCCTTTAATCGAGAAATCAGAATTTAGTACGTCTTTACGAATATGGTTTCCCTGATAAGGACTGTGATTAATACGTAGAGATAATTTATCCAACCACAAATTACGCATCGAATAGCCGAGACTATAATTAGCCGACTCTCTAGATGTGACGACAGGCTTTAATAACGAAACCGTAGTTATCTTAGACTCAGTACGAGACAAAGCCATAGATATACTGTGATGCTCATCTAATACCTGACTGGCAACCATATTTAAGTTGGTCTTTTTAAAATCAGGTTCAATCGGAATATCGATTATTTGCTCTTCTTCCGCTTGCTGACGCACTATATTGTCAATCAATCGATATTCGTTGAATTCACTTCGTGACGTACGATAGTCAAATCGAAATGATGGGCTCTCACGCTCATCTCTTAAGACAACATCAACGACCCCTCCGCTAAAACCACCGTATTCAACAGGAATGTTTGAATCAAACACCTTTACCTGCCCAACGACTGCTTGATTGACAAATGTCTGTTGCGGATGCCCCTGTATTTCATCGATAGAGTTTACCGACAATGAGGTTGCATCAGGGTTAATCGCAGAGTTGTTTGACATGCCATCGATAAAAAATCCCGTATCTGATGGACGACCACCAGATATAGATATCAACTTACTCTTGAGCTCTGCTTGCTGTTCAACTCCCTCACTGTCTTCACTGCCTTGAATACCGGGTAGAATAGTTAGCATGTCAGTAATGTTGCCATTACCAATGGCGCTGCGATCGAGAAAGTCACGCGATAGCGTATATTGACCAGTAACTTCAACTTCTTGCGGCAGCCATTGACGGCCAACAACTGTAATTGTTTCGACTTTCTTTTTTAGGCAAGTAAGTACATTTTGCTGTTGCGCTAGTGTTAGAACTGATCCTTGTTCGACATTAGAAATTTTATGACACACTGCAAGAGAGTCTTTAGCACGCGGGTTTTGTGCTAGGTAATTCTTAATGTCATCACCTTGCCCATAAGCGGGCAAGGTGATTATCATTAACAATCCGATATTAGCCAAGTGGCGTTGGATCGTCTTCATCGGCAATACCGTCTCCATCTGCATCGTTGTCTAGTTCGATATCGGTGTTTTCTTTGTCCTCATCAGTTGCTGTAATAGCAAAAAAGTTCGCTTTACCATCGTTATCAGAGTCAATTGAAGCGACTAACGAACCTGGGAAATCTTCTTGCAGCGCCTGAATCATAGAGATAAGCACTAATAGTTCGTTACTATCTGCTTCCCCTAGCTCCAAATCACTCACCAGTTGCTGTGCCGCACTATACTGTCGGTTACTCGCCAATAACTCGACTACGTCATCACCGTATCTCAGGCGATTGCTATCCGATTCCGCTTTTAAAATGGTAGCCATCTTGTCATTAACAGCGGTTGCGATGTCGCGTAATTGCTTTAAGTAATCGGCGTATTTCTCATCGTTATAACCGCGACGACGCAACTCATTTTCCGCACTATAAGTCAGAGACTTAGAATTGTATTCATCGTATAAATTGATTAATTCATTAAAATCAGAAAATGTTCGAATAGCCGTTGTACCTGTTAAGCTTTCATCTTCTAAGATGAGTGTTTTCCCTTGCTCAAAGTATTTTAATGCCAACTCAAATTGACCAGCAGCCATCGCTCGGTTACCGTATTCAGCATACAAATCAACTTGTTCATCAAAGTCACGTCTAGCGATAAATTGTTCAGTATCGGTCAACAATTTAGCAACTTTTGCGTTATCCCTAGCAGCAAAGAACAAATCAGCCTGTGCAAAAACTGCTTTATCATGATCAAGTGGTCGATACGGTGAATCATTGTTTGCAAAATAAGGTGCGTAATATTTAACGTACATTTCATCGTGACAACGCTGAGCAGCAGCCTTTTGCAGATCGAGTAATCCTTTTTTCAGATAAATACTAGCAATCTTGTAACAACCTGATGTGCCTAAGGTATGTAAATGATTTCCTGTTTTTTCAACAACCAGTTCTTCACTTAATGTTAAATTAAGGCTCGCAGTCACAACGTCCAATGCTTTTTCATCATTGCTTAAACCAAATAAAAACGAAGATACGGATGGCGTAACAAGAGAACGTTTAGTTAACAAATCTTGCTGAATATAAGGATTGTCAGGTGAAGCTTGTGTAATAGGCTCTAATGCCTGTGTAACTGAATTTCCGCTACTAATAGAAGCCACCGCATCCGTAATAAGCTTTTCATTTACAATATCATTTTTTAGCCTTCGATCTGTCGAAAGTTCAAAATCATGTAGTTGTAACGCTGCATTTTCTGCTGCATTTGGATATAGGAGATCAAAATATGTCACCGCGTCGGCTAGCGCATAACGATGGCGCGCTAGTGTATTCGCAGCATGTTGATCGGCAGGATACTGATACTCACTGTCATAGTTTGCGTCACCGTAGTATGCAATTGTTTGCGCTAAGAAATCTTTTGCGAGATCGAAGTTGTTAATTGCTATTGCTAGTGGTATTGCATCTCCTAAACGCACAGCAGCAATTGAGTGGAAGGCTTGGTCCGGCACGTCATTAATCGTTGTAAAGCGCGGAGCAATTCCCTTAACCTGTTCAACATACAGTTTTAGTTCTTTAGCAATTTGCTCAGCAAACGGTTGCTTTGTTAGGTCATCATCAGCCAATAGTAAATATTGATCAGCTAGTGTTCTAATCACATTGCGCTGTTCTAATACAAGGCCTGAATAAGATCCTGAATATTCCTCGGTTCTCGCCTGTGAAATAATAAAGTTGAGGGAGTTTAGCGCCGTATCTAGTGAAGCACCTTGCCCAAAATCTCGGAAATTGCGGTAAAGATTAATAACCAACTTACGGTCCGCACTAGCCATATTTTCAACACCGATATCGGCCAAGTAGGTCAGTAATGATTGAAGTGCTTTATCTAGATATTGCGACGCTAATTCTGCCTTACCTAGTCGATGATAAGTTGAAGCTAGCCCGTAAGCCAAATCAGCTTTTTGACGTTGAAGAGTAATTTTATTATCAAAGATTATCGCCACTTGATCATCTAATGATGCAAGTGCGTAACCCTGCGCGATTGCAGTATAGGCTTCAACCACTAACGCATCATCATTGATTGCAGCAATGCGAGACTCGGCTTGTTTAAGGTGCGACTTATTTGACGCGTAGTAATAATTTGCCTTGTCTTCGTTAGAGTCATAGGCAGCTGATAAATTGATCGTAAAATCAACAGTCTCACCATGACCATCATCTAGAGTCACTTCGAAACTCAAACTCGGCAAAGTTAGATCGTCATTTTTGTAAACGAAACTACCATCTGCATTTAGTGTTAAATCGCCTACTTCAGGAGCTTTTTTAAGCGCCACTTTAACATCTTCATCATCAACATCTGCAACAGATATTTGACCTTGAATTTCGCTAGAAGCACCAACTTCCATATCTGTAGTTGCAATTGTCGGCAAATCATTTTCAGCGGTAACGGTGAACTGCACTGTATAACGAGTTTTGCCCACTTCTATCGTTGCTGAGTCGGCACCGTTGAAGTTAGCATTAGGTACGTAATTAAATCCGCTAGTGGTAATTTGAACGTTACCATTGCTAGCTAAGCCAGTAACTACTGGGGTCTTGTTGTCAAGGTCGGCAAACGTATGTTCATACGTTTTATCCTCAACAACCTGTGCATCAATGTTTTCAACTGAAATGCTATTTGATGAACCACCACAACCAGCAAGCATCAACGCCATGGTAATACATGACAACGGGAGTATTTTACGCATCCTTAAATTTCCTTCACAATTGAGAATGACTATCATTTGGATTCGCGATCATACTCTCTTTTTTGAGAATAACAATGCAGCAAGTTCACAAAAAAAATGACAAACTCAAAAGGTTAAAAATTTGTTATTTCAGGCTTGTACTTCGAAGTACAATTTTTCAAGTTCCATTTTGCGAGCTGAATGGAATATATTTTTACATTGAAAGGCTTATAGGTTTGGTTTGTTATATGTGCGCTATTTAGCTACTTATTGACTACGAAATAATTAAACAATTATTTTACATGTGTATCGAGAAAATTTTTCAGCAATATCAGTCCCTGCTCGGTTAAAATTGATTCAGGGTGGAATTGCACACTCTCAATTGGCAAGGTTTTATGACGCATAGCCATAATTTCTTGCCCTTGTTCGCTAGCAACAGTAGCAGAGACTTCAAAACAATCTGGCAAGGTTGACGGTTCAACAACTAACGAGTGGTAGCGAGTAACTCGCAGCGGGTTTGGCAGATTGGTGAAAACGCCTTTACCGTCGTGATCGATTAATGAGGTTTTGCCATGCATTACTTTATGCGCCAGCACAACGTCACCACCAAAAACTTGTGCCATTGCTTGATGACCTAAGCACACTCCGAGAATTGGTAATTTACCGGCAAAATACTCGATGGCATCCAGTGAAACTCCCGCTTCGTTTGGCGTACACGGTCCTGGCGAAATCACTAGGTAGTCCGGCCTCATTGCTTCTATTTGTTCAAGCGACACTTCGTCGTTGCGCACAACCTCAACTTGATGACCAAGCTGCTGAAAATATTGGACTATGTTGTAGGTAAAAGAGTCATAGTTATCTAACACTAAAATCATGACTGGCTGGTTTCTTCCGAAGTTCTAAATCGCTCGATGGCGAATACTACAACAGCCGACACAATACTGCACCCACAAAATCCTAATGTCAGCGGCCATATCGTGCCATCAAATAACGAACCGATAAACAATGCAATAGACACCGCAGTTAAGGTTGATACAGCGCCGACAACAGCTGCACCGAATCCGGCGAGGTGACCAAGCGGCTCCATTGCCAATGAATTTAAATTGCCAAAAAGCACGCCGACGCTAGCAAAGGAAACCACGAAATAGAAAGTTACCCAACTAAGGGGCGGCGCATAATCTTGCCAGATTACTGTCGCCATGAAGATCACAGATGAAGCCACCAGCACATAAAAAGCGCGAAACACCATAAACTGCATGCCTTTGCGCACCACAAGTTTACCGTTAAAAAACGATGCTAAACCGTAAACCAACGCCAAGCCTGAAAAGTACAACGCGAAGTACTCACCTAATTCATAAGTACCCCCGAAAACTTGTTGGGCACTGGCTAGATAGGAAATAAATGCGCCAGACAAAATACCAGCAGCTAAGGTATAAGCCATGGACACTGGGGTGGTGAACACTTCCTTACAGGTATTCCACAACACGCTCGGTTTTAACGCTTTACGATTTTCATCTGCCAGTGTTTCTGGCTGACGAATTGCAAACCAGATCAGCGAGATAATGCCAAGTATTAACATCACTGCAAAAATCGTATGCCAGTCGGCAACTAATAAAATACCTTGGCCAATCAACGGCGCAATCATTGGCACTAAAATAAAGAACACCATAATAAACGACATCACTTGCGCCATAAGTGGCCCAGCGTATTTATCGCGGATTATCGCCATGGTGAGGACTCGCGGCGCTGCAAGGCCAAAGCCTTGAATAAAGCGTGCAATTAGCAAAGATTCATAGGTTGGTGCCCACATACACACCAAGGTTGCCGCAAGAAATACTGCATAACCTGCATAAATAAGGGGTTTGCGGCCAAAGGTATCCGAGAGAGGACCAAACACCAGCTGGCCAATGCCTTGGCCTAGTAACACCAAGGAAATAACCAGTTGAATATCTTGTGAGGGCGTAAGGTTTAACGACGATTCAATCATCGTCATCGCGGGCATTATCGCGTCAATAGACAAAGCAACTAACGACATCATAAAGGCCATTAGCGAGATAAATTCGATGTTAGGTTTTTGCTGTTGAACTGGCGCGTGCAAGATAGTGCTCTCAGATGTATTTTCGAGGCGTTATTCTATCAGAAATCCCATGCGCCATTGCCTGTTATTTAGAAATAATGTTTTGCCACTAACTGCGTGCGGGCTCAAAGCCATCATAGCGCGGTAAGTCGGCATCTAAATCTTCCCAATTCGCTTTAGAAGAAACGAAATTATGGGATATTGGACGCGCATCAATATCGCTATCGATAATTCCTAATCGTAAACGATAGCGCGTAGGATCATCATCACTGGCGCTATACACTGGCGAACCACAGTTTTCGCAAAAGTAGCGATAACGTCGCGGCTTGAATGAAAATACACTCAAGCGCTCTTTGCCTTTCACCACCTCAAAGTCAGCGGCATTAACAAAACCATTGGTGGCATATGCAGTACCGCTGTTTTTACGACACAACGAACAATGGCAATGAATGATATCGCTAATATCGCCATTGAGTTCGATGTGAACTTCACCGCATAAACACTTGCCTGTAATCATGATTTTTCCTCGTCGAATAGAGCAAGCATCATAACGCAATTACGGCGTATCGATAATGACTATTTCACTATCAGACAAGGCGCGAATTGTTACAGATTTTTGCAAGGTTACCTCTGCCCCATCGCCCTTATTCATGGTCACTTCTTTACCATTGTCATTAAGCGCAAATTCGCCGCTGGACGCTAACACATAAGCTTGATTATCGATCTTATGTTCAAACTCAGTGCCTGCAGCCACTTTTCCGCCATAAATACGAGCGTCTTGGTGGATAAAAAGCGCATCTTTATCTTCTTCAAACCCTGACACCAATAGCGGTAATTTACTCGATTGCGTTGTCGGAAAGTTCTTAGTACCCCATTGCGGCTTCACATTACGTGATTTAGGCTCAATCCAAATTTGATACAGCGTTAACTCTTCATCACTTAGATTATGCTCTTCGTGAACAATACCCGTTCCGGCACTCATCACTTGCACCTGACCAGCCTTGGTAACACCTTGGTTTCCCATGCTGTCGCGATGAGATACGGCACCACTGCGGACATAGGTAATGATTTCCATATTGTCGTGAGGATGAGCATCAAACCCAGTTTGGGCCGCAATGGCATCGTCATTGATCACCCGCAACGCACCAAAGCCCATACGCTGTGGATTGTAATAACGGGCAAAACTAAAGTGATGATTAGCATTCAGCCAACCGTGGTTAGCCTTGCCTAATTGCGAAAAACTAATGTGATTAATCATAATATGTCTCCAATTTCGAATGATAAAACCATCATAAAACTTGCGCATAAAACGAATAACAGGAATATTAAGCTCAATCTATTCAAAATTTTTGAACATTTATGACGATAAACTTTTCGCCACCTATTACCTTAGAAGCCTTAGTTGTATTAGATGCTATCGACAAGCAAAGCAGTTTTGCTAAAGCGGCAGAGCAATTAGATAAAGTACCATCAGCGCTGTCGTATATCGTACAAAAGCTAGAACAGCAGCTCGATGTTACCTTGTTTGTACGTCATGGACGGCGCAGCGTATTGACGCCAGCGGCGAAGCACTTGCTGACTCAAGGGCGCATTATGCTCGATGCAGCCGATAAACTGGCGGTACAAACCAAGACTATCGCCAATGGTTGGGAGCCGAAATTGCGGGTCGCCATCGATTCAATCGTCGACAGTAGCGATGTATTTATCGTGCTGAAGGATTTTATCGCCCAACATCCAACCATCGAAATCGATGTTAGCGAGGAAGTGCTTAACGGCACATGGGAAGCACTGATCGAAGATCGCGTCGATCTTATCATTGGCGGAGCTTTGCCCATACCAACACAACAAGGCATTAGTGCGCGAGAATGGCGAACAATGCAAAACATCTTTGTAGTGCACCATTCCCACCCACTTAACCGTTTACCACAACCTATCAGCGCATCTGAATTAGCGAACTTTCAAACCGTAGTCACTCACGATAGCGCAGTAAATTCGATTCAAAGAAACCTTGGCGTATTCGAGCAAAGTCGTCACTTTTTTGTGCCAACTATCGATTACAAATGCAATGCCATTAAAGCATGCATCGGCGCTGGCTATTTACCAAAGTCGCGAATTAAAAATGAATTAGAAACAGGAGAGTTAATTGAACTAGAGTTAGAAGTGGCCAGCGAAGCAATGCCGATACACATTGCTTGGAAAACCGCTAACCACGGCAAGGGCCTTTCCCGCTTAGTCTCGATGTTGTTAGCTACAGCACATTGATACGGCTAGCAGATTTAGACTCAACACGCCCTTTCTCTAGTGCCGTACAGATATTGCTAAACACCTTGCCCGGTTGCCCGTGTTGATCGGTTAGAAAGTAAGAGTGCCCTTTGGGCATATCGTATTTATTATTAAAGTCGTCACAATCAAAGGCATAAACATTGGTGGCGACCTTACTCATGTCTTCCGGCCCAGTGTGACCTAAACGGCGCGACGCAATTTTGTTTTTTAAATTAGATATCTTGCTGGCACGCAGCGCTAAATCATCACTGGCATAATAAACGCTAACATTACGAGAGGCTTGCGAAATCAATGCTCCAGATTCAGTCTTTTCGAGTGATTCATTGACAACATCAGCCGCCACCATAAAGGTGTTACGGAACATCAGTGGCACGCCATCGGCCATGTCGTATTTATCCCACCAGCGCAGGGTTTCACGCAATACGCGATTGCCCATTGAATGAGCCAATACATTAATACGTTTTAAGCATGGCGCATCTTCTGGTGCACTATCTCACCACGCCATAAATTTCTGTAACACGCGAGCAAAAGCTGGCGCTGACGCATCGGCGGACTTCTGATCATCCCAATAGTCTTTAATAATCCCCAAATCGTTGTCACACGGCCAAATAAGCGGCACAACTTGCACAAGATTAGGCGACTGCTGATCAAAAAGCTGCTGCAACTCTAACGCACGGGGAAAAATATCTGGCTCAGGTAAATTAGAAAAACCATGGATTAATAAAAGCACTTGCTGCGCCGAGCTTTCTTTCAATAACGCCAACAAGTTCTGTGAACCAATTTCTTCGTAATCATCTTCACAATTACGCTGACAAAAATACACCGAATTGGCCGGCGCGTTATTGTCTAAATCAAACTCAAACGGCTGGTTAATAACAGTATTAAAAGATCCTTTAGGCGCACGATTGGTAATAAACAGCATTATCAATTCTCCTTGTCGAGTGGTCCCCTAAAAATAGTTGCTAACGGTAATACTTTCAAAAAGATTATAAATTACATCATAAAAAGTGCTATAACAGCTCCAATTAATGAATTTTACTCATAGGAAATGCAGTGATAGATCGCACCCACCTCGCTATTATTCGCCAAGTTGATCGCTCCGGTACGCTGACTCAAGCTGCTGACGAGCTCTTTTTAACACAGTCGGCGTTAAGCCATGCCATTAAAAAATTAGAGTCTCAGTTGGGCATCAAAGTGTGGGAAAAAGACGGCCGTCGCTTGCGATTAACTCAAGCGGGTCAATCAATCCTCTCACTAGCCAATCGCGTACTTCCGCAGATTGAATACACCGAACAACTAATGAGCCAATATGCCCATGGTCAGCGAGGTACTTTGCGAATCGGCATGGAATGCCACCCGTGTTATCAATGGTTATTGCAGGTCGTATCGCCCTATCTCAATCAATGGCCAAATGTCGATGTCGACGTCAAACAAGAATTTCAATTTGGCGGCATGGGCGCTCTATTCAACTATGATATCGATGCATTAGTTACACCAGACCCACTGTACAAACGCGGCTTGGTTTACACACCAGTATTTGATTACGAATTGGTATTAGTGGTTAACAATGAGCATTCGTTAGCCAACGAAAAACACATCGAGCCGCCACAATTAAGTGATGAAACTCTTATCACCTACCCAGTAGAGGTCGAGCGATTAGATATCTTTAGTCAGTTTTTAATGCCTGCCAAATGCAGCCCTCGTAAACACAAAACCATTGAAACCACAGATATCATCCTGCAAATGGTCGCAAGTAATCGCGGTGTCGCCGCCATGCCCCGTTGGCTAGCCGAGCAATACCAAAGCCAGTTACCAATCACCTCCGTGCGATTAGGAAAAAGCGGCATCGATAAACAGATTTTCATCGGCGTACGCGAAAGCGATTTAGCCATCGACTATATTGATAGTTTTATGGAAATAGCAAAGTCAGCGAGTGACGTTTAATAGACAGGACTATCAATGCGACCAGAAACCAAAGCCAAATTAGATGCCGAGCAAGGCTTGAGTAAAAACATTACCAAGCTGCTACTTGCAATTCTAGTAGTTGGTATCTGCGCTTTGATTTTCTGGATAAAAAATCCCAACGACATCATTGGCAGTAATGTGACAGGCTTATCCGTCAATAAAACGGCTTTACTACACGACGAGGGACACACCAACATTCTATTTGTGAATCTAGACAACACAGGTAAAGTTGTTCGAGTGTTTATGCCTAATTCTATCGCGATGAAACTAAATCGTCGCGTGCAATTACGTAAACTGGAAAAGAAATCGTCGACTCGTGTCAGGTATAGATTTTTGAAATACTTAGAAGTCGAGGAATCTGACTCAAATTAATCCAAATCCTTATGACAATGTGGGCATTTTTTATGATGAGTTTGTCGTTGCTGATTGTGGGTATACAACAAACTCTGTGCTTCTTGTTCGGTAATACCTAGTTCGCGGCGTAAGACATCTAATTGCTGTTTTTCATCGGCATCAATAACGCCATCTTGCAGCGATTCGATGAGTTTATGACGGTAAAGGCTGCGATTTTTCTTTAATTGCGCCGAAAATCCAGATGCCAAAATACCTGCTGGTAGTGCTACCATTCCCATACCAACCACGGTAATTAAGCCGCCAAAGAGTTTACCAAGCGGTGTAATTGGTGTGACATCGCCATAGCCAACGGTGGTTAACGTGGCCGTTGCCCACCACATAGCCGCGGGAATTGAGCCGAATGCTTCCGGCTGAACATCGTGTTCTATCAAATAAATACCACTGGCAGCGGTGATTAGCACGATGGTTAAAATAGAAAATGCCGCAAAGAATGAGCTAGATTCTTCTCGCAGCACCCGCAGCAGCATGGTCATTGCGTTCGAATAACGCGTCAGTTTAAAGATTCTGAACACGCGGAATACGCGAAGGAAACGCAAATCGATAACAAAGAATAGACTCAAGAAGAAAGGCGCAATAGCAGCTAAATCAATTAGTGCGGGGATAGAACGCATATACTTCAAGCGGCCTTTAAAATCATCACTATACTTCCCCTCTTCAATATCGGGACACGACCAAACTCGCAACACATATTCGATGGTGAAGATGATGATGGAGACGATCTCAAATATCCAAAACTCTGTACGATATTTTTCTTCAATTGAAACCACAGATTCAAGCATAATCGCAACGACATTGGCGATAATAAGCAATACCATAGCAACATCAAACAATCGCGCTCGCGTGCTACTGCTTGCGTTAAATTCTAATAATTGTGATACATTACGTCGCTGTGCAGTAATATTCATATAATCGCTTTTCCTCAAGCTTGTCGGACTTTGATTATGATTCAAAATCAGCCACTTATTAGCCTGTTATTATTCACGCTTCTCGCTGGGCTGGCAATGCCTGCTGGCGCTATTGCGGCTAATTTATCGAACCGTTTTTTACATTGGCATACCAGTGAAATAAAACACGCCATAATAGCTTTTGGTGGCGGCGCATTATTATCGGCTGTCGCCTTGATTTTGGTGCCAGAAGGTATTGAGCATCACAGTCCCCTATCCACCAGCCTTTTCTTTCTATCTGGCAGCATCGCTTTTATGGCAATTGATATTGTCCTTGATAAATTCAAGAGTACAGCTAGCCAATTAGTCGCTATGCTGAGTGATTTTATTCCTGAAGCGCTAGCACTTGGCACAGCTGTCGCTTTAGGCAGCCCCAGTGCATTCTTATTAGCGCTATTAATGACGTTGCAAAATCTACCAGAAGGATTCAACGCCTATAATGAGCTAAAACAAAGTTCGAGATTAAGCTCACTTAAAATCATCACAATTTTCGGGTTAATGGCGTTAATTGGCCCAATATCAGGCGTTATCGGTTATTGGTGGCTTGCTGAGCAGCCTTACGCGATCTCATCAATAATGCTGTTTGCCGCAGGCGGTATTTTGTATTCAGTGTTTCAAGACATCGCGCCACAGGCTAAATTGGAACGTCATTGGCTGCCAACACTGGGCGCGACCTTGGGCTTTCTATTGGGATTATTGGGACATATGAGTGTTGTTTGTTAACGAACCGTATCTAATTTTTCCAAAATTATCTGTGCACATTTTTGTGGCTGAGACTGGGCAATAAAATGCCCACCATCTAGTACTCGCATGTCAAATGATTGAAATGTTTCTTCAATATGGTTAACCGCATTTATTCCAACGAGATACTCTTTACTTGGTCTAATGTAAGTCGCTCCCACAGACAATTTTCGTGTGACTTTTCTCATTTTACTTATTTGGCGCAACCGCCATCTTAAATTGGAAAATTCAGCAATCGATAGTGATTTAAAAACAGCATTGAGTTGCTTATCTCGACATAAGTTAGCAAAGCCCAATAGTTTTAACATGAATCGATTAAGTGGCTTATCTGTCAATGCGAAGGAAGGGAGATAATGTGCAATGCTTGCAATACCAATCGGGCGCGATATAAAACTAGCTACAAAAATTAAGTGCTTAATCTGCTGAGGGATTAGTAGCGCCAATTCGTAAGCTAACCGACCAGAAAACGATTCAGCCACTACTAATAACTCTTCAGAGTCATCGTATCTGCTCGCTAACATTTGGGCATGTTCAATAATTGAATTACCAACTAGTTCATCTAATACTACAACATCGTAATCGACATCATCAGGCAGAAATGCCAGTAATTCGTTAAATAGTAGTCCAGTCCCATCTAAGCCTGGCAGTAGTATTACTTTCATAACCGAGTAAGAGTTATATCCAATCTTGTGCCAACACCGCCATCATAACCTTGTCGTAAAATTGGCCATCGCGAAACCCTGCTTGGCGAAGGACACCTTCGTGTTGATAGCCCGCTTTTTCATAGGCTTTAACCGCAGCAGGGTTTTCAGCAAAGGCGGTTAATTCAACGCGGTTTAATCCTAGGGTTTTAATGCCATATTCGGTAATCAACTTGGTTACTTCGGTGGCAATGCCCTTGCCCCAATAACTCTTATCGCCAATCAAAATAAAATACTCGCCGCAGCGATTTAAGGCGCTGATTGAAGTAATTCCTGCGTAGCCAACAAGCTTATTAGATTGAGGGCAACAAATGCCCAGTGACACGGTTTTATTGCTCGCATTAATACTCGCCAACCACTTTTCAATATCGGACAGAGACTGTGGGTAAGCGTAAGACGAAATACTGTATTTAGTCACTTCGCGGTCGAGTGACCATAAATAAAACTCTTGGGCGTCGTTTTCATTAAGTGGACGCAGTGTGACAAGGTCGGTTTGAATAAGCACAGAATTTCCTTATTTTTTAAGCATACTTTTAAGATCGGCAAAGGGATTATAGGTAGCTAAATCTTGATTATTATCGCCAGCATCGACACGGGTCGGATGCTGCTCATATTCAGTATATTTAGCATGTTCATTGTCGTGACAATAGAGACAAAGTAATTCCCAATTGCTGCCATCTTGCGGATTATTGGTATGATCGTGATCGATATGATGAACAGTTAATTCCCTTAGGCCAGAGTATTCAAATTCTCGGGCGCAGCGGCCGCATATCCAAGGAAATAGCTTTAACGCTTTATCGCGATAGCCTTGTTCTTCGCGTTTGTACTTGGCTGATGTGCCATATAAATCAGCAGACATAATTGACCTCAACATCGATGGTGAGATCATTCTACGCCCCTCATTAGATTTGGCTAGCGTTGTTTAGCTTAACTTATCTTGAAGAACATTGTTTAAACGACTAATAAACCACGACTTACCAAAGCAATTCATCTGGGCTATTATCGAAACACTCATTCACTAAATTGCAATTCTATGGAATCCTTCTGGCCGCTATTCAATCAATATCTTCCAGCCCTTGTTGTGGGAGCTTTAACTGGCTCAGTCATCAGCTATCTATTTTTCCGACGAGCAGCGAGCCTGAGTTCATCAGCGCAACAAGCAATTTGTGACGCCCAGCTCCAACAGCTACAGCAGCAACTCGATCACAGCGATGATGTTATCGACAAACTTCATGTCGATTGCGATAGCTACAAACAGCAAGCAGCGAGTTTAAACGAAGACAAATTGAATCTTGTTGCCAAAGTAAGCGAACTTAGCGCGACACAGCAGCAACTTATCACGGCTCATGAGCAGCAATTAACATTGATTAAAGCCAATGAAGAAGCGCTTAAAAATCAATTTTCTCACCTTGCCCAACAAACATTGGAAAAGAAAAGCGAAGATTTTGCCAAAGCTAACCAACGTAACATAGATGCGATTTTAGCTCCATTAAAGGCGCAGTTAGGCGATTTTAAGCAGCAAGTTCAGCACAGTCACGACGCCGAAACGAAACAGCGCCACGAATTAAAGCACGAAATACACAGCCTAAAACAACTCAATCAACAAATGGCACAAGATGCTATTAACCTTACCAAAGCGCTAAAAGGCGATAACAAACAACAAGGTAATTGGGGGGAAGTCATCTTAGAGCGCATTCTGCAAGAGTCGGGACTACGCGATGGTCATGAATATCAAACACAAGGGCAGCACCGCAATGAAGATGGCAAAGCTTATCGACCCGATGTCATAGTGCATTTGCCTGATAACAAAGACATCATCATCGATTCTAAAGTCTCGCTAACAGGCTACGAACGCTATTTTAATACAGATGACGAATTGGCCCAGCAAGTCGCCCTGAAAGAGCATATTCAATCATTGCGTTCCCATATAAAGGAGCTTGGACAAAAGGATTACCATCAGCTTAAAGGACTGCGTAGCCTTGATTATGTGTTGTTGTTTATCCCCATTGAGCCCGCATTTTTATTGGCAATTGAGCATGAGCCAAACCTTATAAGTTACGCGCTTGATAACAATATTATGTTAGTCAGCCCAACCAATCTATTGGTGGCATTGCGCACTATTCACAACTTGTGGCGTATCGACCAACAAAACAAGAATGCACAGCTTATCGCGCACAAAGCCAGTAAACTCTACGATAAAATCCGCTTATTTGGCGATGATCTACTAAGCGTGTCGGCACATATCAATAAAGCGAATCACAGTGTAGAATCCGCCATCAAAAAGCTCACTACAGGCAAAGGCAATATCATTGGTCAGGTGCAAGGATTCGAGCAACTTGGCGTTGAGGTGAAAAAGCCAATTAATTCACAACTAACGGAACACGCCGATGAACAGCTTGAACAAGATCTTAGCCTCCCAACAAAAAACGATTAAAAATCCTAAAAAGTAAGAAAAAGACAAGAAATAGCAATGAAAACTCTAGAATGGCAACCTATCTTTCAACAATTTGTTGAACAACAAATGGCGTTTGATCCCGCCCACGATCTCGCTCATATCAAACGCGTTGTAGCGAGTGGTATTTCACTCGCTCAATCTGAGGGCGCAGAATTAGCCATTGTGCTACCAGCATGTTGGTTACACGATTGCGTTAATGTGCCTAAAGACTCACCAGATCGTAGTAAAGGCTCAGTATTTAGTGCCGATCGTGCAATTGAGTTTTTAAAAGAGGTTGATTATCCAAGCCAATATTTCGATGCTATCCATCACGCCATTGCCGCCCATAGTTACAGTGCCAATATTGCAACGCAGACCAAAGAAGCTGAAGTTGTTCAAGATGCCGATCGACTTGATGCATTAGGCGCAATAGGATTATCACGTTGTGTTATGTTAGGCGCGACTTGGGGCAGCGAGCTGTATGATCCCAAAGACCCTTTCGCCAAAGATCGCGAATTAGATGACAAAAATTTCTGTATCGATCACTTCTTTGTCAAGCTGCAAGGGCTCGTAGATACGATGAAAACCCCTTCTGGATTGTCTGAAGCTCAGGCTAGATGGCAGTTCATGCGACAATATCTAAGCCAATTAGCGCATGAAACAGGAGCCTCACCAACGTTTTAATCGTCGCTTGGCATCAAAGAAAGCACTTTCTCTTTGGCGTGTGCCAGATCGGCATCAGGAAGGTAGAGCTCGCTAATGGTCAGGATGGCGTAAAGATTGTTTCTCAATTTTTCGTCATCCAATTGCTCAGGATTTAACGCAGTTTGTAATAAGTGCAACGCCATATCAGCAAGCAAAAGTCGTTGTTTCTCAGGCCACTCCTCGTCTTTGGCACTAATATCTAACGCTAAATAAGCTGCCTCAATTTCATTATGATGCTGCCAACTTTCTTCAATAATGCGTTGTTTTTGCTGATTATCCATCGCGCAAATTCCTTGATTGATCAAAAAATAATTCTAACCTTAAATCGAGAAGCAACGAGGCACAAACACTAAATAGCAATATCCGCTGCGCTTACTTGTAAATATAAAAAAATTTAGCAATCGCAAACCAACCAAGCCATTGTTTTTAATAGATATAAATTCCTTTATTTTCTTTTAACTAGAAATTTAAAAAAATAATTAACATTTAGTGTTGACAAACACTAATGAGAATAATTATTATTAACACGTGTTTTACGAAACACATCTCCTGACGATGAATCTAATAATGATGTTTGTTATCAGTTTTCATTGTTGTGTATTGATATTTACGGTGTCGATACACACGACTATTGCTCACATTGCTATTATTCGGGCCGCTCACAAAACATCGTGATGCGGCCTCTTTTTTATGTATCTTCACCAATTAAATGCGCTGGGCAATGTTCCATTGCTATACTCTTTGCTACTGTTCAGGAGCCACTATACTTCGGTATATGCGGCCTCTTTTTTTGCTTCTTTCAAAAACTTCACACTCTGTGCAATGTGACATTGCTATGCTCTCTAATAATTAGGGGGCCACTTCATCTTTAACAATGTCGTAGCCTCTTTTCTTGTTTCTTTCGAAAACTTCACACTCGGTGCAATGTGACATTGCTATGCTCTCTAATAATTAGGGGACCACTTCATCGTTCACAATGTCGTGGCCTCTTTTTTATTTCTTTCGAAAACTTCACACTTGGTGCAATGTGACATTGCTATGCTCTCTAAATAATTAGGGGACCACTATACTTCGGTATATGCGGCTTCTTTTTTTGTTTCTTTCAAAAACTTCACACTCGGTGCAATGTGACATTGCTATACTTTCTAATAATTAGGGGGCCACTATACTTCGGTATATGCGGCCTCTTTTTTACCCCAGATCCAACTCTTCATTTGCAGTGCAACTCGCCAGCGCTATCGCTAGTCATATCCATTTTTTCCATTATATAAATTGCTCTAGTTATCATCCTCAGCAGTTTTCCACTCATCGCTGCTTGATGTCCGAAATAATATTCCTTTTTGACAGACAATATAAAGCCTTAAAATTCAATTTCTTAAATGAATTTAATAAATAATATGAAATTTATTCAAAATAAAAGGTTGACACACAAATGAGAATGATTATTATTAACACGTGTTTTACGAAACACATCTCCTGACGATGAATCTAGTAACGCAGTCTGTTATCAGCTTTCATTGTTGTGTATCAATGTTTACGGTATTGATGCACACGACTATTGCTCACATTGCTATTTAGGCCGCTATACTTCGGTATACGCGGCCGCTTTTTTATCCAACGTTAAAATCGTCACACTCTGCGCGATGTGACATTGCTTTATGCTCTCTCTATCCGGCTCACTCAAAGCATTGCTCTCAAATTACTTCGATATATATGGAGTAAACATTATTTTTCACGGATGAAAAATTGAGCCAACAGGGACGTTTTTACGGCGAGTTTACGGAATATGTATTGAAATGAGCACCACTCCTTTTCGTTGACGAGTAGATACACCAAAAAAGAAACAGTTCATAAAAAACCGCGAAGCATGGCTCGCGGTTTCGGTAAGCACTTAATAGATAGAATTACTTCATCATCTTCACTAGCTGCGCAACGCCGTTTTCGATACCAGAAGCAGCTTGTGAAATTGATTGCGCCAACATGTAGGCTGGTGTAGAAATCACATTGCGTGATTCGTCAACCGCAATCTCTTCAACAGTGCGCTCGATATGTTTACCGCCCATCGCCTCAATAGCTTGAATGGTGTCAGGATCATTGCCGATAGTTAGCTCAACACCTTCACCGTAAACCGCCGGTAATAACGCAGGAGCAATACACATATATAGCGAAGGACGCGATAAAGTCGCAAAATCTTTAAATACTGCCAGAGCAGTTTCATCCACTTGGCAAGCGGTACCTTCAAATGCGAAGTTCGATAGATTTTTTGCAACACCAAAACCGCCAACAACCACAAGACCGTCAAAGTCTTTAGCTACACAAGTCGTCAAATCTTTCACATCACCACGATTAATACGCGCAGCTTCTTCTAAAACATTGCGTGTCGCAGACGTGTCTTCTTCGCCCGTTAAGTGATTAATAACGTGATGCTGTGCTTTATTTGGTGCAAAACATTCAATCGACACACCTGCGCGATCAAGGCTTAATAAAGTTAAAATACTCTCTTGTAATTCAGCGCCATCATAAACGCCAGATCCAGATAAGATCACCGCTACTTTTTTCATAAAGATCCCTTAATTTGTCGGTAAAATTGCTGCCGTTATTAAACCAATTTAACGCAAAAGATCAAAGCCAAGGATCGTCAATTAAAAATAAAATGATCTTTTTTTAAATTAATACTGGTAATAAAAATCCAATCTGTTAAATTAACGCTCCGGCTCAAAAAACGCGGTCAATAATTCATCAATTGATGATTCATTTTCAAGTTGTTCACAGCCTTAATTCTCAAAATATTTACACTTTTCAACACGGCAATCCTTATGCCAAGTTGTATGTATTATCCACATTACGACTAAAAATTGTGTGATTTGATTCTTATATAACTTATCTATATAAATCAACCCTTTAAAGACTATCTTTTTATTACTTTTCTGTTTTCATCTTTTTCGAAATATTTTATCCCACAGAGTTATCCACAGAAACCAGCGCTGATTGTGAGTTAAATTTAGCGCCAATTCACCAATCAGAATTATCACGCTAACACCCGCTAGATTGGCGTGCTAAGATAGCTGCCAATTTACCAATAATAATCACAAGAACGATCACTATTATGGCCAACGTAAAAGAAAATCCTTTCGTCTTAGTTGATGGATCATCCTATTTATTTCGCGCGTTTTTTGCGCCGCCTCATTTAACCAATTCAAAAGGCGAAGCGACTGGTGCCGTCTATGGCGTGATCAACATGTTACGATCGTTGATCAACCAATATCAGCCTACCAATATGGTGGTTGTTTTTGATGCTAAAGGGCCAACCTTTAGAAACGATCTTTACAGTGAGTACAAAGCAAATCGTCCGCCAATGCCAGACGATCTACGCATTCAAATCGAACCACTGCACAACTTGATCAAAGCAATGGGGATTCCATTAATTTCGATCCCAGGCGTCGAGGCCGACGATGTTATCGGTACTCTAGCAACACAAGCCAGTAAGCAAGGCATCCACACGCTGATTAGTACTGGTGACAAAGACATGGCGCAGCTGGTCGACGAAAACACTACGCTAATCAATACCATGACTAATACGATACTGGATCGCGAAGGCGTCGTTGAGAAATTTGGTGTGCCACCAGAGCTAATTATCGACTTCTTAGGCCTAATGGGTGATAGCTCTGATAACATTCCGGGTGTACCAAAAGTTGGTGAGAAAACCGCGCTAGGCATGCTACAAGGTATTGGTAGCATTAATGATATTTACAACAACATCGACAAGCTAGCGACATTAAGCTTCCGCGGCGCAAAAACCATAGGTAAGCGCATGCTAGAGCACGAAGAAATGGCGCGCCTATCTTACGAGCTAGCGACAATTAAACTCGATGTTGAATTAGAGCAAGAGCACAAAGATTTTGTAATGGCTAAACCTGATCTCGACAAGATCATCGAGATCTTAGGCCAATTAGAATTTAAGCGTTGGCTGGCCGAGGCCTTAGATGGTCGCAACCCATTAGGTGTTGGTGGCGACGGTGCACCGCGCGCAGCCACCGCATCAGGCTCAGATGATGCGCCGACATCAAGCATTAAAACCAATAACTACCCAGTGCTTTATACACTAGGTCAATTAATGCAATGGATTCGCAAACTAACAGAAGCAAAAGAATTTGCCTTTGATTTAGAAACCACTAGCCTCGATTACATGCAGGCCAAAATCGTCGGTATGTCGTTTGCGATAAAACGTGATGGAGAGAATGGCGATGAGTTCGAAGCCGCCTACCTACCATTGGCTCATGATTACGAAGATGCACCGAAGCAAATCTCGCTAGAGATGGCACTAGAGAAGTTCAAGCCGCTGTTAGAAGATGAATCCCTGAAGAAGATCGGTCAAAACCTAAAATACGATCGCAATGTGCTTAAAAACTACGATATTACCTTAAACGGCATTAGTCACGACACCATGCTAGCTTCTTATGTGTTTAACTCAACCGCCGTTAAGCACAACATGGATGCGCTATCGCTGAAATACCTTGGCCATAAAACCATTAAGTTTGAAGATATCGCTGGTAAAGGCGCAAAACAGTTAACCTTTAATCAAATTAAGATCAGCGAAGCAGCACCTTATGCTGCAGAAGATGCCGACATTACCCTACGTCTGCACCACAACCTGATTGAGCGCTTAGATGGCGAGCCAAGCCTGCGCAAACTCTATGACACTATTGAAATGCCATTATTGCCTGTATTAGCAGACATGGAACGCAATGGCGTATTAATCGATGACACTCAGCTGTTTGCCCAAAGTGGCGAATTAGCAACACGCATCGACGAGTTAGAGCAACAGGCATGGCAATTAGCGGGTCAAGAATTCAAACTAGGTTCAACTAAGCAGCTGCAAGAAATCTTGTTCGACGAAGATAAAATGGCATTGCCAATTATCAAGAAAACGCCAAAAGGCGCGCCTTCAACCAATGAGGAAGTGCTACAGGAGTTAGCGCACGACTACGAGCTACCAAAAGTTATCTTGGAATACCGCAGCTTAACTAAGCTCAAATCAACCTACACCGACAAACTGCCGCTAATGATTAACGCTGACACTGGCCGTGTTCACACTAGCTACCATCAAGCAGTAACGGCAACGGGTCGTTTATCGTCGACAGATCCTAACTTACAGAACATTCCAATTCGCTCAAACGAAGGCAAGCGTATTCGCCAAGCCTTTGTTGCCCGCGACGGATACAAAGTTGTCGCTATCGATTACAGCCAAATCGAACTTCGCATCATGGCGCACTTGTCACAAGACGAAGGCTTGTTAAAAGCCTTTGCTAACGATCTCGACATTCACCGCGCAACGGCTTCTGAAGTATTTAACACGCCATTTGATGAAGTGTCTGACGATCAACGTCGCAGCGCTAAAGCCGTAAACTTCGGTTTAATTTACGGCATGTCAGCCTTTGGTTTATCGAAACAACTCGATATTCCACGTGGCCTCGCGCAGCAATACATCGATAGCTACTTCGACAAATACCCGGGCGTAATGCAATACATGGAAGACACCCGCACCAATGCTGCCGACAAAGGCTATGTTGAGACGCTTGACGGTCGCCGTCTGTATTTGCCTGACATCAAAGCAAGTAACGGTGCTCGCCGTAAGGCAGCGGAACGCGCCGCAATCAACGCGCCGATGCAAGGTACCGCGGCTGATATCATAAAGAAAGCCATGCTATTAGTGAGCGATTGGCTCAAAGCGCAGCCAAGTGAACTAGCAACCATGATCATGCAGGTACACGATGAATTAGTGTTTGAGGTGCAAGCAGACAAAGTTGAGCAGTTTAACAAAGACGTTGCACAACTGATGTCGCAAGCCGCAGATTTAGACGTACCATTGGTTGCGGAAGCTGGCTCTGGTGACAACTGGCAGCAGGCGCACTAACTGAAAACTTGATCGCTTAAAATAATTTACATCTTAAGTGAACTAATTTGACTGGGGGCTGACTAATGAAATGTAGTTAGTTATCTCCTTAAGTTATATTTCCTTGTGACGAGTCGTTTTGAAAAAAATCGACTCGTTTTTTTTGCCTTAAATTCTTCTTAGAAAATTATTTATAAAACTGATGAACTTTATCGACTGGCCACTGACTAACAAAATGTAGTTAGTTATCTCCTTAAGTTACATTTCCTTGTACCGAGTCCATTTTAAATAATCGACTCGGTTTTTTTTGCCCTGTTTCCGCCAAATTACATCCCCTAAAAAATATTCATTAAGTTGATGAACTTTTTCAACTGACCACTGACTAACAAAATGTAGTTAGTTATCTCCTTAAGTTACATTTCCTTGTACCGAGTCCATTTTAAATAATCGACTCGGTTTTTTTGTCTATTTAAAATTTACCTCGCAAATTAAATGGTGTAACTTTTTAGTCATATTCTGTGTCTATACTTAAGAAGTTATTAAAACAACTTGTAGATAGTGAGGTAGTTATGCGTGATATCAACGATGACCAAACCCAAGACATTATTTATGACTCAGCATTTGAAGTAACTGAATCACCACGAAAGCGTTCTAGCGTCGCTAAACGACGTGCTATTAGAGCAAGAATTGATGAAATAAATGAACAGCGAGAATTGCGCCGTCTTATTGAAGAAGAGTGGGATCATTAATAGACCTAATAAAAAAACCAAGTGAATTCACTTGGTTTTTTAGTATTCAGAGCTAGGGTTACTTTTTAGCTTTGCTGCGCGAGGCGCTCTGAAAATACTTGCGCTGTAAGTGGATAAGCTAGGTAATAGCCTTGGCCAAACTCACAACCAATATGCTGCAGTACTTGTAGTTGCTGTGGCTGCTCAATCCCTTCTGCCACCACTTTTGTACCCAGCTTAGTTGCCATCGCAAGAATCGCTTCACAAAGTACTTGGCCATCTTTAGTTGCCGCGACATTAGCGATAAACTGCTTATCAATTTTCAAATAATCAATACCAAGCTCTTTAATAAAGGCCAGCGAAGAATATCCTGCGCCAAAATCATCAATAGCTAACTCAATGCCACAAGCCTTTATACGTTCAATATTAGCAATAATATCGTCGGTTGGGTTCACCAATAGCTGTTCGCTAACTTCAAAGATAATATTGTTTGCTTTATCTTTATGCGCTTCTAATTCTGTTAGCCAGTGCTCACTGTGACGGCTATTATCTGTGTATTGACGCAGCGATGTATTGACGCAAATTTTAAAGGCTTCCCCAGCCACCTCTCGCCAAATCATCGATTGAGATATCGCTTTCTTAACAACCCAGTGAGTCAACGGGAATGTTTGTCCAGTTTCATCACTTAGCTCAATAAAATCATCTGGATATAACATGCCACGAGTGGGATGTTGCCAACGCAATAATGCTTCAGCGCCGATTATTTTTCCTGATTTAAGGTCAACCACTGGCTGGTAGTGCAGTACTAGTTCATCTTCTTTAATGGCGCGACGTAAATCTTCAGATAATTGACGACGTTCATTGGCTTCTTCACGCAGCTCATTAGTAAAATAGCTAAAGCGATCGCGACCAGACTCTTTAGCTTGATACATTGCCTGGTCAGCATTTTTCATCAGCTCATCGAGTCCTTTGCCGTCATCAGGGAAGAAAGTAATCCCAATACTAGCCGACACATGCGCGATATCTTCATTGAGTTGAAAAGGGTCTGTTAACGCCTGCAAAATATTACTAGCGACTTTCTCAACCCCTTTTTCACCACGGACATCATTGAGCAACACTACGAATTCATCACCACCCAAGCGCGCTACCGAATCACTCGCTCGAACACAATTTTGAATTCTTCTAGATGCCTCGATCAATAATAAATCCCCAGCGTCATGGCCAAGCGTATCATTAACTTCTTTAAAGCGGTCTAAATCCAAAAACATCAGCGCAAACTTTTGTTTGTTGCGAGTCGCATTATTGATAGCAACATTAATGTGCACGGCACTTAATTCGCGATTTGGTAACCCAGTTAGCGCATCATAATTGGCTTGTTGCCAAATGAGCTTATTGGCGCGATCGCGTTCGATTGCAATCGAGGCTAGATGTGCAGTTTGTTCGATTAGGCGAAATTCAATTTCTTGCGGTTCACGAATCTCTCGATGATAGATAGCAAAGGTTCCGAGTACTTTGCCATCGCTACTCAAAATAGGCTCAGACCAACAAGCACCAACGCCAGCCATTTCGGCTAGCGCCAAATAATCACTCCAATATTCATGATTGAAAATATCGCTAACAACCACCCGCTCGGCTGTCGCGGCAGCAGTGCCACAAGAGCCCACACCATGGCCAATTTTTAAACCTATTAACGCTTTGTTATAGGCATCTGGTAATGATGGTCCATAACAACGAACGACGTGCTCCGAGTCATCATCGAGAATCAAAATACTACAAATCATCTCGGGAAACTCACGCTCAACGCCGGCGATCATTTCATGAAAAGTCGATTTAAGCGGTGTCCCTTGCGCCACCAGCTCTAACGCGTGACTGCGCAACCCGCTAAGCTGATCATTACCGTGCAGTTTGGTGGATAGATCGCGCCATGCTTTTTTCTGCGCTCGCAAGCCATGAGATTCTTGCTCTAGTTGAACATTTTGAAATTCACTTTCGACCACTTTTGCTAAATCGCTAAGCAGCTGAACTTTTTGCGCTGGAATTTTGCGCGGCTTAGTATCTAAAGTACATAAGGCACCAACAATTTCTCCCGCATAAATAAGTGGGATCCCTACATAACAACGGAACTTAGGCGTGCTAACAACGTAATTTAAATGATGAACATTGTCATCGAGTAAGGTGTCTTCGATAACTGTAGGCAAAGGATTGCGAATAGCGAAATTACAAATAGATTGGTCGCGAGTACTTTCGTAATCTTTTTGATTGAAGGTCGCTTTTGCCCAAATACGCTCTTTATCAACTAAGTTAACAAAGGAATATGGCATTTCCATCAATGCCATTGCTAGGCGAACAATGCGATCAAAACGTTCTTCGGGCAGTGTATCAACAAGCGCAAGCTCAGAAACTGCATTAGCTCTTGCCGCTTCAACGATGGACGCTATGTCACTGTGACTCATTAATACGCTCTCCCAAAAAACACTGATTAGCTATTATAACTTGGAGCTGGGTGCAACATTATAACAAAAGTATCAACATTGGTGTTCACTGACGATCTTGTGCTTTAGTCGCCTTGAATCTTGTCTTAACTTCATTAGTACTGTTTTATTACCCGCTTGGCAAGCATTGAGAGCGCTTACCAGCAAAGTTTCCATTCTCCACTTATGAACGCGCGACATCGAAACTGATGACATCGCGAATGTGCGTCTTGCCAAGCGCTAACATGATCAAACGATCAATCCCCAAGGCAACGCCTGCACAATCAGGCAATCCCTGTGCCAATGCATCAATTAGGTGATGATCTATCGGCTGCGGTGCTAAACCACTTGCTACTCGCTCAGCGTTATCTTGTTCGAATCGCGCTAACTGCTCTTTGGCATCTTGCAGCTCGTGAAAACCATTAGCCAATTCAATACCGCGATAGTAAAACTCAAAGCGACGCGCCACGCGTTTATCATCACTATCTAGCTGCGCCAGTGCCGCTTGTGATGCGGGAAAGTTGTAGATAGCCATCGGCCTGTCGAGGCCAATTTTAGGCTCGATCACAAAGCAAAATAGACATTGTAATAGCGTGTCGATATTGGTCTCGACCGCAACAAAATCACCAAAGTCATAGCTCAGCGCAACCTTTCGAACAGCTTCGATATCACTAGTTAATGGATCTAGATTTAGATGTTCGATAAACACTTGCTGATAAGATTTGATGTCGCAAGGCAAACTTCCTAATACCAGCTGTAATAACTCATCCACTTCATTGATCAGCGTCATGTGGTCATAATCAGGCTGATACCATTCCAGCATGGTAAATTCAGGGTTGTGATGACGTCCTGACTCTTCATTACGAAAGGCTTTAGCGAGTTGATAAATAGCTCCACTTCCCGCACACAGCAAGCGCTTCATATGAAACTCTGGTGACGTTTGCATAAACAGCTGTTGCCCATCGGCAAAGCCCGGCCCTACGAAGGTGGTATCGAAAGTGTGTAAGTGAACATCTGTTACCGTCGCCTGCGACAGCGTTGGTGTCTCTACTTCCATCACGCCTTTATCGTCAAAAAAGCGGCGAATAGTGGCGATAATTTTCGAACGAGCGCGAAGTGTCGCGATATCAGCGCTAGGTTGCCAATTTGTCGGTTCGTTGCTCATCAAGTTTTCCTCTAAAAAAACACATCGCCGCTTCACGGCATTGCTTACATGGATGTAAGTACTATGACTTTGCAGGAGCATAAAGTCCGTGCCTACATGGATGTAGGTACTTAGACTTTGCAGGAGCATAAAAAAGCCCGATTAAACTTATCGTTTAATCGGGCTTTTTAAAATATTTACTATTACTTGCTTACGCGAGAAACGTATTCGCCAGTACGAGTATCTACTTTGATTACTTCACCGATTTGGATGAATAGTGGAACGCGAACAACAGCACCTGTGCTTAATGTTGCCGGCTTACCACCAGTACCCGCAGTATCGCCTTTAAGACCTGGATCTGTTTCAGTTACTTCTAACTCTACGAAGTTAGGTGGTGTAACGATGATTGGGTTACCGTTGTATAAAGTAATGATACATTCGTCTTGCTCTACTAACCATTTAGTTGCATCGCCAATCGCCTTAGCGTCTGCAGCGATTTGCTCGAATGTTTCATTGTTCATGAAGTGCCAGAACTCACCATCGTTGTATAGGTAAGAAAGATCACATTCCATCACGTCAGCCACTTCAAATGACTCACCAGACTTGATGGTTTTCTCTAGAACTTTGCCTGTAATCAGTTTGCGAATTTTAACGCGGTTAAAGGCTTGGCCTTTACCTGGTTTAACGATTTCGTTTTCGATGATGGTGCTTGGCTCACCTTCAAAAATTAACTTTAAACCATTTTTAAATTCATTCGTGCTAACTGTAGCCATGACTTCCTCGTTATATTCTGAGCCTAGTGCTCATTTTCTGTAATATTTAGCGTAATAAAGTGGAGACAACCTTACAGCGAATTTGAATAATTGCTATAGTCCACTCATCATTAAAATTTTTAGTCAGGGGATTCTACCTGATTAATTGCCAATCTAAAAACAAATGCCGCAGATAGTCGTCCAAAATTTAATTCCACATCAAAGTTCTTGGCAAAAAGAGCTAGGACAGGTATTTACCGATCCTCAAAAACTGCTGCAATACTTGGCTATTGACGAAGCGCAATTTCGCGAATCATTCAAAGCGCGCAAGCTTTTTCCGCTACGAGTACCGGTTCCTTTTGCTGATCGTATGGAACAAGGCAATATCAATGATCCATTGCTCAAACAAGTAATGACCTCTAGCGATGAGTTCCTTACCGAAGAAGGTTTTAGTAACGATCCGCTACTCGAACAAGATGCCGCCATTCCCGGTTTACTGCACAAATACGACAACCGCGTATTGTTAATGCTAAAAACCGCCTGCGCCGTTAATTGCCGCTACTGTTTTCGCCGTCACTTCCCTTATCAAGAGAACAGCGTTAATCAACAAAAATTACAACAAATTGCCGATTACATCGCAGACAAACCTCAGATTAACGAAGTGATCCTTTCTGGTGGCGATCCGCTGATGGCTAGTGATAAGCATGTTATTCAGCTAATTGAGTTGTTATCCAAGCTCAAGCATATCACCCGACTGCGCATTCACACCCGTTTACCAGTAGTTATTCCCTCGCGTATTACACCCGAGTTGTTAACAGCATTAAACCAAGCGCCGTTTAATGTGGTGATGGTGCTGCATGTTAATCACGGTAATGAAATCGATGAGCATGTTGTCAACATGGCCAAATCCCTCAAAGCTCATAATGTCACCTTGCTAAACCAAGCAGTTTTGCTCAAAGACATCAACGATAGCGCTGCGGCGCAAGTTGAGCTCAACGAGAAGTTATTTGATGCGGGCATTATGCCCTACTACCTACATTTACTAGACAAGGTCAATGGTGCAGTGCACTTTGATGTGCCACAGCAAGAGGCAATTAATCTGATGCATCAGCTCTATCGTCAGCTTCCGGGTTTTTTAGTGCCTAAATTGGTGCGTGAAATTGGCGGTGAAGCGCACAAAACACCTATCGATTTAGGCTTGCACCCTGAGTTATAATCCAGCCAATTAAAATTTCCACCGAGATTGTTATGCCACACACATCATTATTTGAAGCGTTAAAAGAAAATATTCGCGTTATTTATCGTCAATCTATCGACGCCGATAAAAAGTTGGACGAATTACGCCAACAAGACATGGCAAAATTTGCCGCTATTTTTAACGAGCAACAAGGATTTAAGACCAAAGCTAACCGCTTTACGCCTTATGCTGAAGAATTGGGAAATGATCTCGTCGCTTTACAACAAGGCAACCCAGATGATGTAGCAACAAATGTGCAGCCGCTGGTTTCTAAAATTGAAATCCAATTGCAGCTGCTACAAGTGTTTAAAAGTAACTTAAAAGCTAAGCCTGCTGAAAAGTAATTTCAGCAGTCCTATGACGCTTAAGCTGCTTGGCGACTAGCGTCATCCATTGCAAATGCTTGCATGATTTGCGCTTGACGCTCAACTAACGTATCGCTGATAAAACAGATGCGGTCGCCTGTTTTATGCTGTTCCATGATGCCAGGGATTTGCTGTGCCATGATGTCATCATCTTCACTTAATGCGTATAGAGCAATCTCTTCACCCGGAATTGAATCAAGCGCTTCATAAGCACCTGTACCTACCGGCGTTAGGTTAATGTCGTTACCTACGATTTCGCCACCAGCTAATGCACAGTAAATTTCTTCACCCGAAAATTCACTCTTAATCACCATGTATTGCACGTGACCTTCGTGCTCTAAGCCTAAGCTGTTTAATACCATTTGATCTGTTTCTGCACTGGCACGAGCGTGTACTGCGATTTCACTTTTAAACATAATAATATCCTTGGTTCATGTGTCAGAAATTTGAACTTCACACTGACAAGTTATAGATATTTTATTTAAAGCAATTGCGATGCCAACTTACAAAAATATTCTTCGATCGAAAAAGATCAATAACTTAGCTACTGATCGTTAATCACTGGCATTAAAAAACGGCAAAAATTGTCGTTGTTGCCGTTTTTAGTGTCAAAGAGCTGTTATCGCGTTAGCTCGTTACGCATCCATTTCTTAAGCATCGCTTTTTCATAGCCCAATTGTTTAGATGCAACCAGCGGTGATCCCATATTAAATGCCATGTCTCTAAAGCGTTTGCGCTGCGCTTTAATAACTTTACCGTTGTTATCGAGCACAGAATATTCGATATCGATCATCGGTGGATAAATACTCTTAATCACCCGAATGTCATTACCAGCTGCCATCATCGGGCGTACATCACCAGCTAAATCGAGATCATAAACTTTCAGCTTGATCCTTTGACCATTATTTAAAAATTTAGGTAATTCTTGTTGGATATATTTTTCAAGCTCTTTCATAACACGAGCCTGATAGCGTTTCTTGTTGCCGTTAGCCGTATCAACATCGCGGAATTTTTCAGGCTTGATCCAATCGATCATAACAGGATCAGTGTTGGTCGCAGCGTGCAGCGAGCCAACTAAAAAAGTCGAGGACAATACAAGTCCCATCATTAAAGGCTTAATCATTTTGCCTCCTTATTATTAGTAGCGCATAGAAATAGAGCCAAGAACCATACGAAAGTTCCACTTAACTTATGCTGAAGTTACCCAATATTGTTCACAGAACAACCAATTTAGGTTTAATTAAATACAACCAATGGATTACAATGTACCACTTACAAGTAAGATTCAACTAGTTAGATAAGGTTCTTGATATGCGCATCCTCTTATTGCTCGTGTTACTCAATATTCAAGTAATTGCTTTTGCAACGGAGAATGCAACAGACGATAAAGAAAATTGGATTTCAATTACTATCGACAATGACGCCTTTGTTGGTAATGACAGCGGTTATTCCAATGGCTTATTTGTATCGACGTTTGAAGTAAACAAAACGCCAACCAATCAACCAGACAACGATCTTTGGGTAACGCCGCTAATGTGGAGTATGCCGAAAGATAAATTTACGATGACCGCCAACGCATACTCTTTTGGCCAGCAGCTTAATACGCCTAGCGACATAAAAATTGAGAATCCAAGTCTCAATGAACTACCCTATTCTGCGCTACTAGCAATGTCTAACAGCTACATAACCATCACGCCAGAATATGCCGATTTGGCCACAACCACCATAGGACTCGTTGGCCCGATGGCGCTTGGTGAAGAAGTTCAGACATTTGTTCACAAAATTATTGGCGCAAATGAACCTAAAGGATGGGACACACAAATTAAAAATGAAGTGGTATTCGAATTTGCGCGCGCTCGATCTTACCGCGCTTGGAGCAGTCAGGATAATCACTTTGATGCGCTGGTTAATGGCCGTGCGACACTGGGAACAATTGAAACATCGGCCAGCGTTGGTGGCTTTATCAGATACGGTCGCAACCTTGAGCAATCTCATGCCACCACCTTGCTATCTGCTTCACGCATCACAAACCCAATTGCAGTTGACGGCTGGTATGTATTTTTAGGCGCAAGTTTTGGCTACATGTATAACAACATCGCGGTTGACGGTAATACCTTCCGAGACTCACGCTCTATTAACTACCAAAACGATTACGTTAGTCTTACCACAGGCTTTGCTTATACATGGCGAGATCTTTCTATTACTTTTGCCATCAACGACTTCAACATTTTAGAAGACGATACAGACGAGCAAGCGTTAGCCGACCTCACCGAGTTTGGCACCATTAGTTTCTCTTGGAAGCTATAAATCGTGAGGCTCGCTTGCCATTGAGTAGCGAGCCAACAAAAGTTGAGCGAATACATGCATCGTAAATCGCCAACGAGATCATTACTGTTGCACTGCAAATTACTAGCAACTTGACACCCCAATGCCATGGCAACTCAGCGACCGCCACCTGCAGCCAAACCACCAGCGGTAAATGAATGAGATACATCCAGTAAGACGCGTCAGCAATATAGCTCACCACTTTATTGCCGCGAGCAAAGAGCTTACGGCAAATGGCTAAACTCAAGGTCACAAGTAAACACATCATCAGTGCATAACTCAGTAAATAGGTGAGTTTAAGCCACATATAGTCATCGTGGGCACGCTGACTTTCATAACCCGACAACGAGAGCACCGCCATAATTGCAGCGCAACATAAGGCAACTCGCCACCAGCTGAATTTACTCAGCATATCTAGCAATACTTGATGCTTAGCCACAAGCCAGCCAGCAACAAAAAAGCAGCCATAAAGTGCAAATACAGACCATATTGGCCATAGCGATTTGTCAGGCGTATCAACGTCCCAACCGTTCATAAACCACAAACACAACATGATAGGGAATACACAGAGCAAGCCAATTATCGAAAACCGCGCCCCAATATTGGCTACATTACTTGTTGCATTGTCTATCCATTCGCTCAAACCACTGGCTCGATTTAAAATCCACTTAGCCGCCAATACAGTAAAAGTAATGAGTAGCAAGTAATACAAAAACCACAAATGCGTGCCTACTAAGATGTCTTGGCCATTAAAGGCTGTTAAGCCGTTTGCTAAGCCAGCAAGCACATCGACATCACCTTGCATGCTTTGCCCGCCAATAGTCCAGCCGGCAATAATCAACGGCCTCAATGCTATCCAACCAATAGTGAAAGGCACACCAATGCGTAAAACACGCGACCGAATAAATCCGCCAATGCCATGTTTATTGACACTTAAACAAGCGAAGAAGCCAGCAATGAAAAAGAACAGTTCCATGCGAAACGAATGACTAATCAACGCAAACACGCCAACGCTGTTACTCGTATTAATGTCCATTACCGCCCAACCAATAAAAATGGGCATAAAAGACAGGCAGGCGTGGAATACAATGCCTAACAACAGCGCGCCAGCTCGAACGGCATCGAGATAATGTAAGCGATTGCCTGCTTGCGTATTTAGATTAGTCATCACTCAAACTCCGCTTTAGTAAAAACTTACTTCATCGATATCGAAATCAAACGCTGATTTTTGTAAGCCAAATGCGACAATACTCAAGCTATTGATGGTCTTTTTGTTGAGCGTCGTTTGCGCAGACCACGCGCGTTTCATGCTATCAAACGGAATTTCAATGGTATGAAAATTGCCATCAGCCTTAACCACAATTGGCGCTGCGTGATAATCAAAATTGGTCACCTCGGTGCTATTGGCAGATAAAGAGAAATTACCTTTGTTAACTTTCACCGTTAAACGCACACCGCTGAAATTACTAGCATCATAACCTTTGCCCATTTCAGCCAAGGGTAACACCATGCTCGACCAACCCGGTTGGCCACGTGGTGGTGCAATATCACCCGCAAGATGAATTACACCATCTTTTATTTCATAGTTAGATTTAGTACCGCCACCAGCAGCCGCATCACTAATAAATAGACGATCACTACCAACACTTGTTTGTTGTTGATTATCGAAATTATCAATGAGTAAAGATTGTTCCTGCGGCATAGGTTTAGCAATAACTGCTACCGATAGCGACATCGACAATAGGGCGAATAGTGTTTTTAATTGAGTCATCTTAGTGCTCCTTGTAAATGAATATAAAGAATGTTGCTTTCTGGCTTACAAGTGCCACTGCGATGAAAAAAGGTGACAAAATTTTTTTAGGTTTCTGCTCTCACAAAAAAATTAAAAAAAGTTGTCACCTTTTCAACGTAGATAGGCACATACTATAAAGAGTCCAAAAAATTATTACTTATGAGTCTATTTAAACGCTTACAATTTGCCGCCGATACTCCCGATGCCAGTTTAGTCACCCATTCCTTGGGCGGTAATCGCGATGCCTTTTGCGAAATAGTCACTCGCTATCAAACCCTGCTCTGCTCACTAGCTTATTCTTCTGTAGGGGATTTAAAACACAGCGAAGACATTGCCCAAGAAGCCTTTGTTGAAGCATGGAAAAAACTCGATACTCTTCACGATCCAGAAAAGCTTAAAGCTTGGTTGTGTGGCATTTTGCGATTTAAAGTTAGCCGCTATTTTCGCAGCGAAAAACATCAAGCGACCAACAAAGCGGCGGAACTTGATGAAGAAGCAACTAATGACACCATAGGTCCAGAGCTGGAACAAGACGCCATCGACGAGCAACAACAAGCAATCTTATGGCAAACTCTCGATGCTATTGATGCAACCTACCGTGAACCATTGATTTTGTTTTACCGCGAACAACAAAGTGTCAAACAAGTTGCTGAACAACTAGAATTATCACCAGAAACCGCAAAACAACGCCTGTCACGCGGCCGAAAACTACTCACTCAAGCGGTAACGGAGTTGGTAGAAAAAGGCCTCAGAGACAGCAAACCAAATCCAGCCTTTACCCTAGGCGTTATGAGCGCTGTCAGCCAGATTTCTCCGCCGAGCAAACTTCTGGCCGCAGGCGCAGCCAAAGGTGGCCTACTATTGAACTTAACAACAGCACTGGCATTTTTAGCGTCATTCTCAGGACTTATCAGTTCGTTCTTTGGCTTACGTGCAAGCCTCGATCAATCGCGTACTGAACGAGAACGTAAACTCGCCATCAAAAGTGCCGCCTTATTCATTGGTTTTGCCATCATCTTTGTGGGCGGCGTGCTAGCGCTAAAATATATTACCCTGGCTAGTCCCGCTAATGCCGACATTTACACCGCGCTATCGCAGCTCATTGTCATCGGCTTTATTGCAAGCTATCTAATATTAGTCCCGCGTATGTTTAACGCCGTGCGGACTCTGCGGATGCAAGAGCGTATCTTTCATCCCGAAGCCTTTAAACATGCATCAGATAAAGACGCGAACCAGCGTGAGTACAAATCGCGACTAACTTTATTGGGTGTGCCACTTATTCATTTTCAACTGGGCGCGCTAGAAGCCAATGACAAACCAGCATTTGGCTGGATTGCAGGCGGCAACTACGCTCATGGTTTACTATTCGCGTGGGGAGGCGTGGCCGTAGCGCCTATTAGCGTTGGTATTATTTCCTATGGCATTGTCACTATTGGCGGCGTTGGTATCGGACTGGTGAGTTTAAGCGCTGCTGCTATTGGTGTGATCGCATTTGGCGCTAGCGCCATTGGTTACAAAGCCTACGCGTCGTTATCTGCGATGGGTTGGGAAAGTGCCTTTAGCAATGGTTTTTCCATTGCTAATGACGCAGCCATTGGCCACATCGCTTATGGCGAACAAGTTAATAACGAGTTAGCAAGTCAAATCATTAACCTCAACTCGCTCAATATTAGCCTGCCATGGTTGCTCGCTAGCATTAGCGCTTTAGTGATTATTCCGTCGGTTTGGTATGCCAGAAAAGTGAGAAAACACCTAAGGGAGTAAGATCTATTGTCTTACTCGTAAATAACTAGCGAAACGTGGTTTGCCAGTTTTTGTTTTCCCTAAATATTGATACGTCACTAAACTGCCAATAGGCGGTGGATTTTCTCGCAACGCGTCACTTAAGCCAGAGCCTAGCTTAAACTCAATACCATCTGCGGTGCGCATCAATAGCGCCCCGACTTTACCGCGATACTTTCCTTTGCCAGCAACATAACCAATGACTTTCGCTTCGGCGTCATAGCGTTTTTTAAGCTTCAACAACTGTTTGCTGCGCTTATGCTGATATAAAGCATCTTGATGATGCAGCATCAATCCTTCGCCACCTAATGCCACCACCTTGTCGAGCCATAACATCAATGCATCGCGGCTGACCATTTTTTTATGAGGAATTAACTTAATATGGGGAGACGAAGAATTATTAGAGGAAAGGAGTAATGTAGATAACTCCCGATAACGCTGACCAAAAGGTTTGGTAGATAATGGCAAATCAAATACTTGAAAGGATACTTTTCGCCACTGTTTATCAATAGGCGCTTTACGACGGGCAATGGCGGAGACTTCATCGAAAGCATTGCGCGTAATCCACAATTCACCGTCAAGGGTCACATTGGGAAAGTCGCTGGTAAACCACTGCGGCGCATTAATCACATGCCCGCCGCGGCTTATCAGTTTATTACCATCCCAACGCGCTCTCACGCCATCGAGCTTTTCACTAACCAAATAGTCGCTAAGTTCGATATCTTGATGATAGCGACTTGCTAGTTGAATCGCAGGCCGCTGAGGTTCATTGGCAAGTACAAATTGAGCATCACAATATATGGCGCTTAATCCAAATAGAATCCCCCAAGTAAGTATTTTGAAAAGCTGCAATAACCAACCTTTCATTGCGGTAATCTCTAGCTAGCCATCACGTATAAAAAAGCGAAAAAGCCGCCGAATAATACGGTGCCGATTAAGGTAAAATTGCTAGCTCTTTTGATTGGGTGAGGGATTTTAAAAAGGCGAACTCTGTATCAGACTCTACGATTTGTTCGAATGCCGAAGGTTGTTTTTGCTTTGCTGCCACATTCTCTTTTTTCATAATATCTTCCTTGGTGATCCGATAAATCCTTATTAATACTAGTCAAAAAATAGGCCATATCAAAACGATATGGCCATTCTTTAATGCATTAAATGAGCGATCGATTAGAATCGAGTCAGTGAAATTGGATGCTGATAGGTATTTCCCTGCGCATCAATAACCGACTCATCTTTACCGCCAACGTAACCCTTATATTTTGAGTTAGTGCCTTTAACACGCAACACATCTTTCTTTCTAAAGGCATCTTTGTTTGACGAGGCTAAGATCTCAGCATCAATACTACAATTTTGACCTGAACAGCTGATCTCACCTGTCACAGGTAAATAAAGATCTGCAATTTCTAACCAGCCATGACGCAGCTTGTTATCATCACCAATTACAAATCTAAATTCTGATGCACCTTTCACATTCCCCACAGTGACATGACCTTTGTATTTAGCAAATTGCCACGCCTTTGAGTCTTCCTCTACTGCCAGCTGCGCACCATATTGCTCAACGTAGGCACCAGATAACAACAGATATTGCTTCCAAAAGTCGCGAATATTCTCGTTAATCTTAGTCTCTGAGTTAGTGTAATTAATGCCGTAGATCTGGAAGTTAGCGTAATTTAAAAACATAGGGTAACGCTTGGCAACGCTCTGAGCCGCTTTCATTGGGTCGAAATTAGTCAGATTAAACAACTCGCTATTTTCGATCATGTCTGAAAACACAATAACGCGACTAAACACATCATCGACATCAAGACGCTTGGCATCATAATAAATAGCTTCAACTAACTTCTTACGTGGAAAATCAGCCTTGCTATATGAGGGTGCCATTTCGTGACGTGTTTTTTGTAGTGGATGAGCCAACGCACGCATAAATTGCTTTTTAAAGAACTTCTTATCTTCTTTTAGCGTATCGTCAATGCCACCCATAAAAATAGAGCCCATGCCTTCGTTAGCGCGTGCTTTTTTGTATTGCTCTGCGGTATACGACGGATGACAGGTTTCCCAAATTAGCTCTACGGTCGAGCCACCATTGTTAATATTAACAAACTGAATTTTTTCACCGGGGCGATATTCAACTTTGTTAACAATGTCTTTGTACCAGTTAGGATCTTTAGAGGCGATAATGTTTTGATCCAAATAGATAACAGTTTGGCGATCGCCTGGATTTGTTTGACAATACTTATCGAGATTTGTCGTTTTTAACAAGGTATTGGCTGATGCTAACGCCGGAAATAACGCAGCAGCAATGATCATTTTCTTAAACATTTTAAATAACCTCTAAAGCAAGTGTTCTGCGAATAAATTCAGCGTCTACTGAAATGTTGAGTTTTTTGTAATCGTCAACCGATAACGCATCTGGACCAACAGTAGTTTGCTGTAATCCGTTGCTATTAAATTCGGTAACTAGCATTGCATGGTGTTTTTCCAACATATTATTGATGGAATGGGTAGCTTGAGAAATCAAACTCGTTTCTTTGGACGCTAAACGCTCTAACTCAGTATTAAGCTCTTTAATGTCTTGCTGATGCGAGTTTAACGAATTAGTTAATCGCTTAAGCTTATCTTCAAACTCATTGCCAATACGCTCTACTTCTTCTTGTAAACCAGTATCAGCCTTGTGGAATTTTCCTTTGGCTTTTTCGTAGTCTTTAAGCGCTTCTTGATAGTCAGGGCGCGGATCGTGAATAAAGTACGAAATTGCCATACCGACAATCCACACTAATAAATTCAGTAATACAAACTGTGTTAAAACACCGGCAATAGACTCAGTTTCTTCTTCTTGCCCCGGTAGCGTAACACCACCAGCATCAAGGGTGTTGGCCAGTAAAATATCGTAACGCGTGTAAGTCACAAGCACGAGCGCAAACACCAGCAATAATGAAAACACACATTGCTTAATAATAACTTGGCGCTTTTCGGCTTTCGTGCGGTGATTCGCAAATAATGCCAGGCGCTGCTTGAGTAACCCACCGTGAAAATGTGATGCTGTAGCAATCGACAGTGCCACAATAATTGTCGCGCCAAATGCAATACCCGGTGGATATTTAAAACTAAAGGTTGAGTAGTTAACAAACCACTCAATACAGCCAATAAATAAAATTGCGATAATGTACAACCACATGCGACTAGCCACAGGCGGCTTACCACCGAGTTCGGCGCGCATGTCTTCATAACGACGTTTAGTTCCTTCGAAATTCGCTTTTAAATCTGAATAGTTATTGTCGCGAATATAGGTGTCTGTAGCCTTCGCCTTAGCGTCTTCCATTTCTTCAATAAGTTGACGCTTTTTAATGTCTAGCTCGGAGTTCGATTGCTTGGCAATCATTCCCTTAGCCTGTAAAACAACATCATTACGCTTGTTAGCCCAACGTCCGATACGCTCCTTGATGCTGCCGATAGCGGCTTCTTCAATACGGTGGGTGCGATAATTTTTGTCCGTGTGTAAAACGCCCGACGTTTTAGCTTCTTCAACATCTTCTTGAACCAACTGAGCGATATGAGTCTTATCGTGATGCTTAGTTGCTTCGTCAACAGGCGACTCATTAATGAGTTTTTCTATTGAACGCTTTAAGTCTTCCATAAGGGTCCTTTTTAATTTTTATTTAATGATGTATCCACTGGGAATGGTAAATCCCTTGCGCTTATCTTGAATAAGACGCAGCACAGGGCGAATTTGGCGTTTAATGCTGAAACTACGTTTAGAGTGTCCCATCTCCATTAACTTTCGTTGGTCGTTAATATTCAGCAGTTTCTTTTCTTGCGCTATTGAGCCTGATAATAAGGCTTGGTGTAGCTCAGATAGTTTATTGATTTCCGGCGAAAAGGTCGCAATATGAGACACCTTATTAAGATCTAATTCCGCTTCACGGTTCACCACTCGCACATCGTAAATATTTAACAACTTACGACGACATTGCTCGTTACTCGGACACTTAATTTGCCTCAAATACGATTCAATTAACGCGCGACTATCCGACGAAATCACTTCCACACGGCGATTAATTTGCTTGCCACGACGAGTCTTATTCGATGCCTTTGGCATGTGCTCGCCAGCGGGAATCACTTTGAGTTTCTTCGAAGAAATACCACCGGCAATCAAGGTATCTACAACCGCCTGAGCGCGTCTTGTGCTCAAACTATAATTGTAATTTTCACTGCCATCTGAATCTGTGTGTCCCACGACATACAAATATTTACCAAACGCCTGCGAATCATAAACGCGAGCAAAACTGCGCAAGGCTCCAACATCTTGGCGGTTAATCACAGATTTATTGTGATCAAAGAGCAGCGCGTTCTTAAAATCGGCAACATAAATAGGATTGTTGAGCCCAAAGGTGTATCGCGTCATTTTCACTTTATCTTTAGTGAGAGACATCGCCTGATTAACGTGGCTGGATTTAACTTTATTTTTGCTGACTGCCAGCTTAACGGATTTATTTTCAAGTAATTGCGTTTGATTAAGCTCTTGCTTTTCAAAAGCGAAAGGATCGCGTTGCGCGACTTGCGTTGGCGCATTAACAGACTGCGATTGATTTGATTCAGTTGGCTGGTTTGCATTACTTCTATCGCGGGTTGAGCTACAAGCGCCAAGCAATGCAATAGCGATAAGAACAGACGTAAGCTTAATAAAGCGAACTTCCATATTAAAACAGCCCCCTCAAAATATTGACTATCACTATGAAATAAAAGGATATCCATAGCACTTTATAAGAGAGCTAATTTACCTTATTAGCCTGTTTAACATCAACATGTGTTTGAAATTTTAGTGGCATTAGGTCTGCGCATATTTCGCAACAGCAGTTACAACAAAAACTCAGCGATAATCTTTGAAATCTCCAAGATCTTAGTTTGGCCAGAAAACTCAAATTTAACCGCGCCTACTTCAGAAAAATACACCTCTAATTCACTGTCGAGATCAAAAGTACCAGCAGTTTCTACCGAATAAGCAACAATGTTCTTGTAGGGTAATGACGTAAAGTCTTTCTTACTGCCCGTGAGCCCTTGAACGTTCACCGCTATGATACGTTTATTAGTGAACACCACGCCATCGCGCATCGATTTATACGCATCGACAATTTGCTCACCGTCTAGCAATAGTTCGCTAACCTTTTCAGCATATTCTGGGTTGCTTTTTAATTTGAAAAATCCCTTGTTGTTAAAGTCTATCATTTTAATCCTTTGATTTAATTGTGAAATGACACCCTACCTAAAAAACGGTTGCAAAACAAAATTACAAGCGTAATACTTATAAACTACAATTGTAATCAATCCTCTTAACCACTGACATTAACTGTAGAGAAACATCCGGATGACAGAAATCAGTAAAACAGAATTCGAGGTACTCGAAGCCATATGGCAAGAGCACCCCGCAAGCGCCCAACAGATCATTGAGCGTTTAAATGAGCAAAAACCTTGGCATGAAAAAACCGTTAAAACGCTACTCAATCGCATGGTCAAGAAAGAAGCTATCAGCTTTGAAAAAGTCCAGCGCAGTTATTTTTATTCACCGCTATTTGCCCGCGAAGAATACACCTACAAAGAAAGTAAAAGCCTGCTAGAGCGCATGTTTAGCGGCCGTTTGAGTCCGTTAGTTTCTCACTTTGTGAAAAGCGATGAGTTGTCGAAAGACGACATCGATGAACTCAAAGCCCTCATTAATCAATGGGAGAAAGACAATGGCTAGTTGGATCTTATCGCAGCAGTGGCTATTTAGTCTGATAGTTATTTTGTTATTGCTCAACGAGCGACACACCAGTAAATATCTCGGTGGCAGAATGAGCTACACGCTGTGGTTAATGATCCCAACAGTCTTGTTTATCAACAGCATTTCCCAACATATTTCCGTAGGCAACAGCAGTGAGATTAGCCGTTATATTGTCACCTTAAACAATCAAGGCGCCCATGTTGGCGAGTTAGTATCTTGGCAGGTGGTGTGGCTAAGTGGTGCTCTGGTTGTGGCAGCTATCAGTATTTATTCGACAGTAACAAATCGCTTTCAACGCGGTTTAGTCGAATTTGATCGCAATACACTTTCAGTAACATTGCCCAAGTCTCTTAGTGTCTATGGCAGCAGCGAAGTTTCAGGCCCAATGCTAGTAGGTATATTTGCGCCTAAATTAGTATTGCCCCACAACTTCCATCAGCTATACAGCGCGCAGCAACAACAGCTAATTTTACAGCACGAACTTTGTCACTTTCACCGCAAAGACAATTTAGTCAATGCGGTTGCAGTGACTGGCTTGAGCATGTTTTGGTTTAACCCGCTGGCATGGCTAGGTTATCGCGCGTTTCGCAAGAGCCAAGAAATCGCCTGTGACGCCAGCGTTTTGCAGCGTAAATCGACTAACGATCGCTTGGAATACTCCAAGGCACTGGTTAACTGCGCGCAAAGTGCCCATCACAAACTTTGTATAGATTCTCACTACACCCAAAGGAATATTATGTTTAAACGAATTGATATGTTGAAAAATCACAACAGCGTGAGTAAAAAAGCGCAACTCACGGTCGCGCTACTCGCTGCCACATTTACCGCTGGTATTACCGTGGCTAAGCCGCCACTACCAGCCAATGACAGCAAAATTATCGCGCCTGAAATTCGTATTGAGCCTCGTTATCCTATTAAAGCGGCTGAAGAAGGCATTGTCGGCTCAGTGGTTTTAAAATACGACATTATGCCTGCGGGCAACGTGATGAATGTGTCGGTGGTCAAAGCCGTTCCAGCAGGCATATTTAACAAAGAAAGTCGCCGCGCCCTAAAACAATGGAAATACAAGCCAAGCGTTACTGGCGCAGAAGACGTTTATGTCCAGCTCAACTTTATGTTAGATGACAGTACCGAGAAGCCGATAAATCTCATGGATGGCATCGAGAAAATTAACGTCGATTAAAAATTTGATAACCTGAGCTTGGGTTAAGAGACGATATCAGATACGACAACATCAATAAGTTATTTATATATTCTTTCTGATTAGTCATTTTCTTCGATAGCAAGGCAAATCTGCGCGTCAATAGCTAGCCTATTGCAAGCAGATTTAACACAGATAGCGGTGAAAAGGGCTTTCAGAAAGGCGTTTGTTATCCCGAGTTCAGGTTATAACAGCTCGTTATTACGACGAGCTTAGTTATTTTGAGGCATAACCTCTGCTACACTAATTGCTTATCACGATCAGCAGTTACCCGCCATGCAACAGCCTCTCAAACAAGCTAAAACCATCGACCAAGTGTTTAATAGCGCATATTGGCATCTCAATCAGCAAGATTTCACCATCGAGGAAATCCGCAAAAAGCTCAACAGAAAAACCACCAATCAAGCGTGGATCGACGAGGTGATGAATCACCTAATCGACAATAAATATCTCAAAACAAATCTAGAGTTTGCCGTCAGGTTTTGTGAATCAGCCTTTAGCAACGGTATTGGCAAAGGCGCCATTGGTCAAAAGCTCACTAAACGGGGAATTAGCACCACAGATATAGAAACCGCCATCGAACGGGTTATTGAACAAGACAGCGTCGATTTCCAGCAAATGGCCATCGAACGACTGCAAATGCGCTATGACAATTTTGACGGCATCAGTAAAGAAAAACTCTATTCACAAATGGCCAGTCGCGGCTTTAGCCATGCTCAAACAGAACGCGCGATTGCCGCTCACCCAGCTAAAGACAGCTTGCGCACTAAACTGGCCATCAAAGCAGATAAAGCTGATTTAAGCCAAGAAATTATCAAGCTCTATCGCAAAGGCAAAGGCCGGACATTGATTTTAAACGAGCTCAAACAACGGCTTATCGATGTCTCTGATTTTGAAGATATTGTCTATCAATTAGAAATGGCTGACGACATCGACTTTTATCACAGCTGCCAACAACAACTCGCCAAAAAACGCTACGATTTATCAGACTTTAAAGAAAAATCGAAAGCCTATGCCTATCTATCGCGCAAGGGATTTACCAGCGACGAAATTAAAGAAGCTATGACCCCAGCCGCCGATTGACATAAATTTTTACTGCGTCTTACAAATTCTGACAAATCACTTACAGAGTTCAAACTGAATCACACATCGATGCTGCCTACAATGTCGTCACTTTAATCAATAGACAAGGAAGCATCATGAGAAACACACTTTGTATTTCACTCGCACTATTGCTCTGCGCCTGTGGTGGCAGCGGCAGCAACAAACAACAACCCATCAAAACCAATGCATACGTTTCAGCGCAGCAATATGTTTTAGACAATGGTTTTATTGGCAGCGTGCTAGTCAAAAAAGGCGACACAACCATTTTAAAGAAAGGCTATGGCTACGCCGATAAAGCCGCTAAACGCACCAATGACGTTGATACCAAATATCGCATTGCATCACTTACTAAGGCATTTACCGCTTTGGCCGTTGTGCAGCTAAAACAGCAAGATTTAATCGATAGTTTCGACGATCCAGTGGCAACTTACTTAACCGACTATCCCAACAAGCAAATCACCATTCGTCAGCTGTTAACGCACAGAAGTGGCATTCCCGACTATCTAAGTTTGGTAAACAAAAACAAACACTATCAACAATCGGAACTTATCAATTTATTTAAAAATAAATCACTAGAATTTACCCCAGGCAGTCAATTCCAATACTCCAATTCAAATTACTTTTTATTGGGGCAGTTAATCGAGCGTATCTCAAACACCAGCTATTTCGACTTTCTCAATGCGCATATTCTAATGCCGCTCGGCATGGAAAATACTGAAATGGGTAGTAGTGTAATTAGCGGTAACAACTACGCACTGGGTTACAAAACATCATCGCAATCGTCTCGCGCCGATAGCATTAACATGTCGGTGCCTTATGCTGCAGGTGCGCTATCGAGTAATCTCAGCGATTACGAAGCATGGGGCGAAGCAGTTATGTCACATACGCTGCTATCAGATAGTGACATTGCAGAAGTTTACCCACAGCAAGGTTACGGTTTTGGCTGGATAGTGACAGAAACTAAAGGCATGAAGACCTACACTCACTCTGGCGGTATCGACGGCTTTAGTACCATCATCGTATTAGTGCCAGAAGTCGACGGCATGGTTGTCGCCTTTAGTAATGTTGGCAACGCTGGTTTATTGGTAAACAAAATTGCCGAAACCATCGCTGAAAATGAGTTTTAAATCTCATAAACATAACAAAGCCAGTGTCGATGACGACACTGGCTTTTAAAGCTAAATTTAGGCTGTAAGGGTTAACTCAACTGCCCGACAATTTTTTCTAACCGGCGCAATTTTGTTTCTTCTTTCTTAGCGTCGTTAATCGCTATCGCAAATTCCTTTTTAGCGGTATAGCTCAGTGCATCCCACTTGCTTAATCCGCTAGCCGTCTGCGCTAAACGCTCTGCCAGCACTTTCGGAATTTCAACCTCGCGCGGCGCATCATCAAAGGTCAAGGTAATTTCTATCTCGGCATCAAGATCAACGCCGGACGCTTCAACATGACTCTTGCGAAACGGAATAAACACCTTACCTTTCATCGACGAAATCGTACTGCGATATTCATAACCCTTAAGTTGAACCACGACAGGCGCACGGACTTTACCAAATACTGCTTTGGGATCAAAAGGTACGGGAATCGCCGTTAAGTTACCTTCTTTGATAATTTTACAATGATAAGTTTGCTGATTAGCCATCAGATTATTCTCGCTACTTCACAATTAACCTCTACTAAGGCCAATATTACCGCAACAAAAGTTAGTTCGTCAGCAAGATATACAACAAGCCCTATTATCTCACTGGAAAAATCAACTGTTACGATATAACATTTCACAAATAAAAATAACACAGAGACAATAGCACCGTGAATAATCTAGCCGAATCAATACCAACGCGAATTCCAAGCATTAGTGACGAACCGAGTGTATTAGCAGATATCTATCAAGCGTCTGTCAATATATCTGTTTGGCAAAGGGACTTATCCGAAGAACTAAATCATGAAATACATGATTTCATTACTAATCATCCCAAGGCTTCCGCTTCTTTGGCCATGACACCAGACAACGCCATTGAGGTGCTTAGTAAGGATTTCGAGACTAAAAATATGGGGGCAGAATTACACCAAGACATTGCCCAGCTAGTCGATATGTTTTGCTGCCTATTCGAACAAAAACGTGCGGGGGTTAGATTAACTGTACTCGATCGCGCTATGTGCCCGCGTTTTCACGTCGATCGCATTCCGTGCCGATTAGTTACTACCTATAACGGCATTGCCACTCAATGGCTTAACCACGACGATGTTAATCGCGACAAACTCGGGGCCAAAAGCCAAGGCTTGCCAGATGAGGATTCAGGATTAATCAGCGCCGATACAACCATTAATCAGCTCACGACTGGCGATGTTGCGCTGCTAAAAGGTGAATATTGGAGTGAGGAAGAAGGATTTGGGCTAGTCCATCGTTCGCCAGCAGTTGCTGCTGGTGAAAAGAGACTGCTACTTACTATTGATTTTATCGATGATTAAACCGCAATAATGATACGCTATCGGTTTGCGATAGCGTATTTCTGCCCATATCACGTCAACTATTCACAGTTATGCCTGCGCAATTCCTGCAAACAAAACCACTGTTAGAATCGTGCATATCGTCAATAATAACACCGATAACCAGCGCCACTTTCCTTGCCCCAGCCACGAAACACGCCAATAGTTTTTTGCCGCTACAGTTTCACCACGCGGTGCACGCAGTTGACGCATGCCATACAAATAGGTTCCAGCGACAGCCAAGCCACTAAGAATAATGCCAAACACAAAGTAAATCAGCTTTGTCGTTAATCCGCCGAAGGTTCCAAAATGCAACGGATCGGCAGCTTCTGAAATTCTTACATGCGCCCCCTGCTCACTGGCATAACGCACTGAAAGCAAGTCACCCGAAATAGGATCAAAGACCAAATTATTAGCCCGTTCACGTACCAATACCGTATCATCGTACCCTTGAATCACAATACCTTGATTGGCACGAGTTGGCAGACGAATACTGGTTATGTCCAGCTCAGGCCGTGTCTCTTTTGCTTTCGCGATGACTCGCCCAATAATGTCTGCTTGCGGCTGCACAGCAATGGTTTGCGCTTGCTCAGAGACTGGCTTAGCATCTTTGGGGAATTGAGCGCGCAGTCCCCAAATTTCCAAGAGATACCATACGCCAGTAACGCAAATGATAAGTAGCAGCCACAAACTCCACAACCCCATAACTCGATGAATATCATGCCAAAACAACTTTGGGTTATGTGTTCGAGGTTTACGGAAGAAATCCCGCCACCAGCGCTTATAAATCAAAATGCCGGAAATGCCCGACATAAAAAGAAACAAGCCAACTAAGCACACAATGGTGATACCGATCTGACTGGGCATCATCAAATGACGATGAGTCATCCGAAAAAAGCGCTGCCAATTATACCAACGGCCGTCACCTTGATACTGGGCTGTCTCCGGATGAAAGAACAAGCGATAACGCTCACCATCAACTCCGCGCATAATGACTTCTGTGGCAAACCAAGGATCTTTAGGGCGTGATACCCAAGCAATAGAGTCTTCAGGCCTCATGCGACTGGCGTTATCGTAAATAGCTTGCCATTGCATCGTATTACTACTGACATCGGCACGCATCGCCGAATTTGTAAGCCAATCGATTTCATTGGACACCACCGCAAATGTTCCGGTGATCAAAATAAAACAAGTCAGCAACGCCAGCTTAATACCTACCCAACTGTGAATTTTAAACCAGAATTGCTTGCTCATCGTAATACGAATAATTATTAGTACCCAAAAGAAGGCACCGACTATACAGCGTTGTTACAACAAATAAAATGCTTTCGCTAATTCAAGATTAAACCATCGACTTATTACGCCTTACACGACTTAGCGAAACCAATGGCATCTTTTAATAATGACCAATTTAATAGGCTCTTTTGATAGTCTCCCGCTTGACCTTTTAACACTATGCCGTAAGCACTCAATCGATAGGCAAGAATGGCGTAAAACGCGTCAACAGCATTCGGCGAATCAAACATAAAGGGCAACTTTGCCCCTTCGAAAATTGACTCGACACGTGCAAGATCACTGCGCATAGCATCAGTTAAATCAGTTATTGGCTCTACATTCTCTAATGTAAAAGGACAGTTAGCGCGCAACGCCATAAAACCAGCATGCATTTCACAGCACAAACTTCTTGCTAATGCTCTTTCATTCAACGCCGCAGGGTAAAGCTTGCCCTGTGACAACTCATCAAAATATTCCACAATCGCTAACGAATCGTGCATTCGCAGCGAACCATTTGACAAAACAGGCACCAGTCCAGCATCTGACACCTTGGCAATTTCATTTTTATAATCAGCGCTCGATAAATCGATAACATTAATCTCTGTTTTAATATCTGCCAACTGAGCACAAATCCACGCCCTCAATGACCAAGTCGAATCCGTACCTACCGTTAAAATCATTTAAAGATCTCCATTTGAAAATTTAATTTACATCACATCATGATTGGCGAGTGAGCACTCTAATTACCTCAACATTAACGAGGGATAAATCTATTAATTTATTGATAAACTAAAATTATCGAACTCAAAATTCTATTGGTGATTGTAATTAAATAACATATTATCAATAGGTTATTTTCTATAAAGAGACCAACGGACGGTGAAATGAAATATTTCCTAGCACTTATCCTTATCGCAGCGGCTTTAGCTTATCAATTAGTTCCAATGAACAAGACGAATGATTCGATAACGCGCCAGCAATCAGCTACTGAAAAAGCGCCAATTCAAGCTACCGATATTCCCATAATTGATACGGCCGAAGCCCAAGCTAGAATTCAAGAACGTTTCGAGAAGAAGGAAATTATTACTGCCATAGAGACGACACAAAATTCCCCTATTGAAGAAAACACTCTCAAACAACAGCCTTTTAAAGAACAACCAATTGACTATGAATGGGCTGATAATTTTACTCATCAAGTTCACGAAATATTTATTAATGACGACTCATTAGCCCAATTTAGTCTCAAGGATATCGAGTGCCGCAGTACTACCTGCCAACTTAAGGTGTACATGAATGATAAGGGGCAAATTGAACAAGCAGTGGCATTTGGTAGAGCACTGAAAAGTGGAACCCTGCGACATCATCCATTTTATTTTATCAGTCAAACTGATACTGACGTGATTATTATCGAACTCGATCGTTACCAGCGTAAATAAGCTCACTTATGAGCTTCACTAGCGCCAACCATTTCAAATAATTCTTCAAAAGTTCGTGCGGAGAGTTTTGCCGAGCAGCATGCACCGATGGCAGAGAAATGTGCTTTTACCAGTTCGATGGCGCTGGAAAGCTCCATCACTTGCTTAGTCGATTGAGGAGTAACTTTGCCATCAGATTGATGGTTTAGATGATGTATTGCACCAGCGGCGTCGATTAAGATGTCTGACGAATGATAGTCAGTGCCACAAAGATCGCGATCACTGTTCCACTGCGCTGCGTCAGCGATGAAAAACAGCTCGTCATCTGCTTCGAATTTGATAATGGCAGGCCAAGTTGTCACTGAGTATTCCTATAATTTAATTTCGCTCAAAATCCGTTGATTTAATGGCATCACAGCTTTGCAACTTTATCATGAGGCATGCTATAAAAGTATTACTTATTCAGGATGGGGAGCTTTGGATGGATTTCAAAAAAATATCAGCTCTTATCATCACACTCGTGATTCTTTCATGCTCTTTTTACAGCATTGGGGCTGATATTGTCATAAGTAAAGCACAGCCTAAAGTTAACATCCTACAGCCTTTAGCAACCCTTAAAACTAATAGCCAACTCGATCCTAACCAGCTGCTCTACTCGAAAGAATTTACGCCAGAATTATTCGCTGAATCCAATCAAGCATCGCGAGCAATCTACTGGCACCGACTCAGCATTCGCTCTGAAATAGCCAGTGAAAACAACACCATCGCGCTGCTGTTCCAATCACATGTTATTGAACAGCTAGACGTTTACCTATACCGCGACGGCGTTTTAGACCGCACAGCCCAACTTGGATTGAAGAATAGACCTGCGCTTACTTCAACTTATCACGGCGTGCTATTCGAATTTGAGCTAGTACCAAACGAGCGTGCAACCTTGCTGATCCGCAAAGAAAGCAAAGGCCCTAAGATCATGCCAATCACGGTAATGAGCCATCAACCGCTAGCAGACTACAAAATAAATATCCTAATGTTTTACGGCGTTATCATCGGCATCTTCATTGCGTTGTCCGGCTATAATGCGATTATTTATGCCCTGCACCGCTCTGCTACTTACAAATGGTACATGCTCTACCAAACTGCAGTTTTTCTAGAATTCTCTGCGTTGTTTGGCTTTGGCTACTTCATCTTCCCTGAGGCTTCTATACGCTGGTTAGCCCAGCATATCAGCATGATAAACATAAACCTGATTTGGTTTGCCTTGCTGTTTAGTTGCTACTTCTTAGAAATGAAAACCTATTCCAAGAAGCTCTACAAATTTATCTCCCGCACACATTGGCTTCTGCCCGCCATCAGCTTATTAGGATTCGTACTCCCCGAATACACCATGATGGCCATTTCCACGCCCTTGTTGTTAGCGGTAGCTATTACCTGTATTTATGTCGGATACAAAGCCTTAATCAAAGGCTATTCGCCAGCATCAATATACCTCTTATCATGGCTTTCAATTGTCATTGGCGGACTGGTCGGCATATCAACCTATGCAGGCTTTTTGCCGCAAAACGTCATTACCATGCACGCGTTTTTAATCGGCTCTCTGTTAGAGCTTTATATCCTATCGATTGCCCTCGCTAAACGGCTTGAATTTAATGAGCTACAGCAAAAGCGTAAAAGCTTTATCGATCCGATTTACAAACTACCTAACAGCAACTTTTATTACCAAGAATTTAAAACTCAGCTAGCAAAAAAAAGCGGACAAGATGCCAGCTTAAAAATGGTTTTAATCAAGCTGGAAGGCGTCGATGAACAAACCACCCTCCTCGGCAGCGTGGTAGTGACAAAATACATTGCCAATTGCCTAAATGAGTTTAATAAAGCACTAACTCAACAGCCATGGAGCTGCGATATTTCGTTAATTCGCAACGAGAGCTACTCAGTTATTTTCATGGGCACCAAGCAGGTTTTAGTCTTAGTTAGAGGCGAGCAAAGCTCAGAAACACAGGTCAACAATGTGATTAACTGTTGGCATAGCGCAACCGCGCAAGTTACCAATCACATCAACATCCAAATCAGAGCCAGTATTCTCGATGTCAGCGACATGAAAGACGATCCCGTCGAACTCTATCGCAGAGCGAGCACCGCCGTCATTGAAGCAAAACGACAAAGCAGCGATTGGGCATTGTTTGATATCAACCTCGATCTACAAGCGAAAGAACGCGTTAACTTACTCAACAAACTTGAGCTAGCTATCGAACGACAAGCACTGGAAATCTACATTCAACCTAAAGTCGACTTATTTACCCAACGAGTCATTGGCGGCGAAACCTTAATGCGCTGGCACGACAAAGAAGACGGCTTTATCAGCCCCGGCGTGTTCATTCCCATTGCCGAGCACAGCGGCCTCATCTTTGAAATTACCAAAATAGCGCTACGCCAAGCCTTTGTGTGGATGAATCAGCACAAGCCAGATATCTCTCTGTCTATCAATTTATCGGTATTCGATCTCCAGCACGATCAATTTATCCCGTTTATTCAGCAACTATGTGAAAGCCACCCAATCAACCGCGCTAACATCATGTTAGAAATCACCGAATCGCAAGATTTAGACAACTCACAAGAGCTATTCGCCGTTATTCGAAAGCTAAAAGAAATGGGCTTTAAAATATCCATCGACGACTTTGGCACTGGCTATTCATCAATGATTTACCTCAGTCAAATCGATCCCGACGAAATAAAAATCGACATGGCATTTGTCAGCGGCATAGACCACAACCCAATTAACCAATCCGTGGTAGAAACCCTGCTAAAACTCGCCAAAACCCTACAATCAGAAACTATTATCGAAGGCATAGAAAACGACGGTGAATTAGAAGTTATTCGAACACTGGGCGGCAAATACGGCCAAGGATATTACTGGTCACCCGCGATAAAAACAGATGAGTTTTATCGGCAGTATTTGCAGTCGGTGGAGAGTGTGGATTAACGAGTAATGAAAGGTTTGCTCATAACCGTTGCCAGTAAAGCCCCGACTGAGTTTCAACATTTATCCCACACAAGAAATAACAAAGGCTCCATCTAGGGAGCCTTCGCCAAGACATCATCTTGGATTCAGAACGTCATTACCGGACACTGCCTCGACCTCAAAGGTTACGTGATGTCATACTTCTACATGTCTGCTACATCAATAGTTAATCATACTCCAATAACTAATAGGGGCAAGGAGAGAATTATGTTCTGTTCAAACTTATCAAAGCTAACATGATTCCAACAATCAATTAAAAGTGATCGCCAGCCTCATATTTTTCAATCAAATGTCTACCTTCTATTTATCATTCTGTAATCCATTTACCGTCTACATTGATAATTCGACATGGATGCTTAGCCTCGTATTTTTCATTGTTTGCTTGGCATGCAATTAATGCACTATCGATTGCGTGTTGCTTTGATGTTCTATTAGATCGCCAATTCCATGCACCAGCAGCAGATTGCGCAAATGCCTTATGATTTGTCGCTTCCCTATATTTAGTTTTATAAGAAGCTAAAGCTTGATTAGAAATGATAGAAAATATCGAGTAACTCTCATTACCAGACGGCTTAACTTCTTGTTGAGCTACAAGTGAAACGTTGGTGTTTTTTACGGGAGTTTGTTGCTGAGTGGTACTACAGCCAGAAGCTGCAACAATAACTAATGCGATAACGCTTAAGCGCATAATTCATCCTTGATATTAATTTAATTCGAAGCTGATATTATAAAATTAACCGGATGATTGATAGTTATAGAGTAAGAAGTTGCCGACAAATCAGTAAGCTGATGTTTTGCTTTAGTCATATTCGATTTCTACTACGCTCGATATAAGCTTATCAAATGTAGTCGAAGCCAACATGATTTCGACAATGAATTAGAAATGATCGTCTGTCAAATCTTTTCACTACACAAAAAAGCCGAATATTTCTATTCGGCTTTTAATTTAAACAACTTTAAGCAAAGGTTTATCGATAAGTTTTAAATTAACTCTGCTTCATTTAGCAATACAGGATTTATGCTTTATCTAAGCACCTGTAAAATCTGAACCATTCACAATCATTTGCAAGCTCCTAATCGTAGAGTTACTTATTCATAAATTAAAGATTACCACATTTTTGGTATTTTTGTAGTTTTCTAAGTATTAATTTTACTGATTTGATAAATTTGCATGTGCTTTTGAAAAATTAGATTTTGTGTCGGACTGATTAACTTGAATAGTAAACTGATCATCGGGTGTAACATTTACCAATTCTAGCTTCACACTTTCGCCAGGCTCTATCGAATATGTTAACTCTTTAAGGTGCTCACTCTCCAATTGTCTTAAACTATCATCTACTTTCTTTGAATCTTGGAAAAAATCTACAAATTCACCACTTGAAAGATTAGAAACAATCTTGCTTAGTTTTTGATTAAAGTTAAGCTTTATTTTATTAGAGCCAAACGTTACATTCATAGCATTAGCTGTACTATTGGTCACATTATAAATCTGTTTTTCCGTAAATCTACTAACATGAAAATTAAACTTCTCATCAATATTTTGCCAATACCATGCAGTAGTTTTATATAAAGCGCCTTTATTAGGTTTTAGTTTTACCTTCAACCTTTTAGAAAATTCACAATCATCCTTAACTAAACGTTTAATAAATTTAAGTTTCTCATTGTCCTTTGGAATAGCTTCTAAAGTATCAGTAATATAAACTTCCGAAATCTCGCCATAGATGTCTTCAAAAGGTACAGGGTCAACTTTTACACTAAAGATAATTTCATCACTTATAAAATCATCTTTTCCATAAATATTCTTCAAATGAGATTCGCTACTTATTGAGAGCTTTACAAACTTATCGCAACTAGAAGACTCCATTAACTCTATATTTCTTTCTGACTCGGTCACAATGCAAGCCAATGAAGAAATTTTCTTCTTTAAATAGCTACTCAACTGTTTGTCTTGTTCAACTATAGGAAAAATATATTTAATTTTTTCAAATAACTTATTATTTTCAGGCTTCTCTTTGGAAATTAAAAACAATAATATTCCTATAGTTGAGAAAAAAATAATATTATCTAGTGACGAAGCTAGATAAGACTCAACCATAGATGACTCTATCGTCAAAGAAAATATCTCAAAACTTCCAGTAGGGTTTTTAACAAATTCATTGGATACATAAAATAAAAGGACAAATATCATTGCATAAATAACTAACGCAATTGTTAAATGCTTAGTTCTCATCGTAAAAGATCCCCTCGTCTTTCATTCTCAAAATCTCTTTTTCAATGCTAATCCAATTGAAAAACCTCATACTATGGCAATTATTACATTCAACATGAAAAACATGATATTGCTGTTTAGGTGAATTAATAATGCTCAAATTAGTAATATGAACTAGATCTTCCTCATTTACACTAATAGAAGGATCTGAGACGCCACACTCCCTACATTGAGTGGAAATACCTTTTTTATTCAAGTATATACTTAGATCATCGAATGAGATCTTTGCATAGTTATCTGTAATATCGGTCATTAATAGCCTTCTCTAATATGTTAAATACACGCTACATTTAATTTTAATGGATGAAACTAATAGTCTATAAGTTACCTTAATGCTATAGCGGAGATATACAGTTAATAAAAAAGCCCAAACATTTCTGCTCGGGCTTTTCGGTATATGATGCTCAATAAGCAGCGATGTTTATTACATCATGCCGCCCATTCCACCCATACCGCCCATTCCACCCATATCAGGCATTGCTGGTGCAGCGGCCTCTACTGGTGCGTCTGTGATCATCGCTTCTGTAGTGATCATTAGGCCAGCTACTGATGCAGCGAATTGTAGTGCGCTACGCGTTACTTTAGCTGGATCTAGGATACCCATTTCTAGCATGTCGCCGTAAGTGCCGTTAGCAGCGTTGTAGCCGAAGCTGCCTTCGCCGTTTTTAACTTCGTTACAAACTACTGATGCTTCGTCACCTGCGTTGTTAACGATTTGACGTAATGGAGCTTCCATTGCGCGAAGTAGTAATGCGATACCGTGGTTTTGCTCTTCGTTGTCGCCAGTTAGACCAGCGATAGTCGCTGCTGCGCGAACTAGAGCAACACCACCACCAGCAACTACGCCTTCTTCAACAGCGGCGCGAGTTGCGTGTAGAGCGTCGTCTACGCGGTCTTTCTTCTCTTTCATTGCAACTTCAGTTGCTGCGCCAACTTTGATTACTGCAACACCGCCAGCTAGTTTAGCCATACGCTCTTGTAGTTTTTCTTTGTCGTAGTCAGAAGTAGACTCTTCAACTTGTGCTTTGATTTGGCTAACGCGTGCGTTGATTGCCGCTTGGTCGCCAACACCGTCGATAACTGTTGTGTTGTCTTTAGTGATAACAACGCGTTTTGCGCTACCTAGATCTTCTAATGTTGCTTTCTCTAGCTCCATACCGATTTCTTCTGAAATCACAGTACCGCCAGTTAGGATAGCTAAATCTTGTAGCATTGCTTTACGACGGTCGCCGAAACCTGGTGCTTTAACAGCAGCAACTTTCACAATGCCGCGCATGTTATTAACTACTAGTGTCGCTAGTGCTTCACCTTCAACGTCTTCAGCAACGATAAGTAGTGGCTTACCAGTTTTCGCGAGACCTTCTAACACTGGCACTAATTCGCGGATGTTAGATACTTTTTTGTCTACTAATAAGATGAATGGGCTTTCTAGCTCAACGCTGCCATTTTCTTGGTTGTTTACAAAGTATGGCGATAGGTAACCGCGGTCGAATTGCATACCTTCAACTACGTCTAGCTCGTCTTCTAGTGATTGACCTTCTTCTACTGTGATAACACCTTCGGTGCCCACTTTAGCCATCGCTGTTGCGATGATTTCGCCAACGCTAGTGTCTGAGTTTGCAGAGATAGTACCTACTTGCTCAATCGCTTTGTTGTCTGAACATTCTTGAGAAAGATCTTTTAGTGCGTCAACAGCAGCTGTCATCGCTTTGTCGATGCCGCGCTTAAGATCCATTGGGTTCATGCCAGCAGCAACGGCTTTCATGCCTTCGTTTACGATAGCTTGTGCTAGTACTGTTGCTGTTGTTGTTCCGTCACCGGCTGCATCGTTTGCTTGTGAAGCTACTTCTTTCACAAGTTGTGCGCCCATGTTTTCGAATTTGTCTTCTAGTTCGATTTCTTTAGCTACTGACACACCGTCTTTAGTGATGGTTGGTGCGCCGAAGCTTTTGTCGATAATTACGTTACGGCCTTTAGGGCCTAAAGTTACTTTTACTGCGTCTGCTAGAACATTAACGCCGCTTAGCATTTTTACGCGTGCGTCTGTTGCAAATTTTACGTCTTTAGCTGCCATGATAATTTCCTTAAATTCCTAATTATTCTTCTACGATTGCTAGGATGTCTGACTCAGACAGAATTAATACTTCTTCGCCGTCGATTTTTTCTTTCTCAGCGCCGTAACCTTCTTTGAAGATTACCGTGTCGCCAACGCTAACTGCTAGCGGACGAACTTCGCCGCTGTCTAGGATGCGACCAGTGCCAACTGCAACTACTTCACCGCGAGTAGACTTTTCTGCAGCACTGCCCATTAGTACGATGCCGCCGCTTGATTTAGATTCAACTTCGATGCGTTTGATGATTACGCGATCATGTAAAGGACGAATAGTCATAGAAAATTTCCTTACTGTGTAATTAGTTCTCGGCGCTTTGCCGTTTGATTTACATTAGAAATGGGGACGAAAAATACAGATCCAAGACCTTGCCCTAAATTTTCATAAATTTAACTAGTGAAAGTTATTTTTGTCGTTACAATTGACTCTTTATTCGCTCGCGCAACGTCATTTTGAAACACGATTTACTTAACGCCCCCACCCGCCAAGTCTTAACCTCGATGAGTATTCCGACGGGTCTCGGCATCTTGAGTATTTTGCTGTTTAACATCACCGATACCTTCTTTATTAGCTTGCTGGGCACCGATGCGTTAACGGCGATTAGTTTCACATTTCCGCTGACCTTTATTATCTCTAGCATCATCATCGGTTTTGGCTCGGGTTTATCGGCGGCGTTGGCAAGGTTGATTGGCAAAGGCGAGACGGACAATCTCAAAAGCTTTGTCATTAGCGCCTTGTTATTGGGACTGGTCACTATAGCCGTGCTAACGACGTTAGGCTTTTGGGGCAGCGATCCGCTGTTTAGATTACTCGGCGCAGAAGAAAAGCTGTTGCCGCTTATTCACGATTACCTCAATGTATGGCTAATTGCCATCGTCTTTTTAGTCGTTCCCATGATGGGCAACAGCGCGCTGCGCGCCACAGGAAATGCCAAATACCCAAGCTACATCATGATGGGCGCGGGTATCGTCAATGTCGTGCTGGACCCTATTTTAATCTTCGGTTTTGGGCCAATCGCGCCTATGGGCATTCAAGGGGCAGCCGTCGCCACATTAATTGCGTGGGCGATGTCGCTGGTAGCCTCGTTAATTATGCTTCATCGCAGCGAACTCATTGGCTGGGTAAATTTAACAATTAGCGGCGTATTAAAAACATGGCGCACCGTGTTACGCGTTGGCCAAGCAGCAGCGATTTCACAGATGATAAATCCGCTGTTTAACGCCATAGTCATGAGTATGTTAGCTAGTATCGATAGCAAAGCAGTAGCTGCTTATGGTGTGGGAATTCGCATCGAGTCGGTAATGCTCATTGGTGTGATAGCACTGGCATCATCACTCATGCCGTTTTTGGCGCAAAACATGGGAGCTGGTCAGGTTGAGCGGGCTAAAAGCGCTTTGCTAGGCAGCGCCAAATTCTCCATTATTAGCCAGTTCGTGCTCTACGTCATCATCGCCCTACTCGCCCGCCCATTAGCTGGCTTATTCAGCGACGATGAAGCCGTTATCGACTACGTGGTTGTGTTCCTCTATCTAGTGCCATTCGCCTACGGCGCACTCGGTATGGTGATTGTGGTTGCCAATGCGTTAAACGCCTACAACCGCCCCGGCGCGTCATTGCTAGTCAACGTCGCCCGCCTGTTCTTACTCATGCTACCAATGGTGTGGCTAGGTAAAGAGTTACTAGGCACCAACGGCGTCTTCGCCGCAATTGCCATAGGTAATATTCTGATGGGTGGCGCTTGTTATATTTTGGCGACAAGGATTACCGAAGGGAAGAGTAGTTAGTTTTTCAACCTTCGAAATCACTATAACTTTATATCTAAGCAACTTTCAGCGCGTGACAACCTCCCGTTAATTATCGCTTTAAATAACCGATTGCGCGGAGTAAAAATCAGGGATGATTTTGATTCGTACATTCCATGTACTCACCTCTTCGAGGCCAGCTAAAGCTGTTAAAGTTTGTTCCAGACAAACTTTTGAGTATTTGCCGCAGGCGACTGCATGGATGCAGGAGGTAGAGCAACGCAGGAGCAGTTGCCGAGATGCGGATCAAATACGGTATCGAAAAGACTATTTTTTATTTAAGAATAGTGATAAATCTGCGGGTCGCCTTTTTGGTTACTTTTTTGGCGGTAGAAAAAAGTAACTGGTGTGCGATCACAAAAGTAATTTGAACACGAGTAACTCATAAGCACACCAGAAGGACAACGAAACAGATTGACCTCAACCTATGCCAACGTATCCGCTACCTCAACTTTGCTGCGTAGATACTTACTAATATCCACCTCATCAACCTGCGCCTCAGGCATACACTGCTGTGCGTATTCCTTATAAATACCGCTAGTCAGCAACAACTCAAACAAGTCGATATCTACGTGTTCATCCAACGCCATCTTGTGCAAAATATCGATGGCAACACTGACAGGTTTAGCTTTCTTATACGGCCTATCAGCGGCAGTTAATGCCTCGAAAATATCGGCAATGACCATTACCCGTTCGGGAATTGATAAATCCTCAGCGCTTAATTTTCGCGGATAGCCTGTACCTTTTAAGGTTTCGTGATGAGTGGATGCATAGCGAGAAACACGAGATAACTCTGGTGGCAGTGGCAATGCCTCTAGCATCTTGATAGTGCTAATGACGTGTTCGTTGATGATATATCTATCTTCCGCGGTTAAGGTGCCGCGGCCAATCGACAGGTTATACACTTCACCTTGATTACTCACGTACTGTGGCACTTCCATCTTAATCTCGAATTCCGGCGGGAACTCAACAGGTTTGGTGCGGTATTCAATGTGCTCGCGTTTATCTGCCAGTAAAGATTCTGTCATCGGCAGCGATTGCTCACTCATGTCGAGCTTACTTTCTTCCACTGGCGACAGGCCAAGACGATTGTCGAAGTAGCGTTGCCATGTGATTTCTTTGAGGCTATTGAGGCGCTGAATATGTGCTTCATCCATAAACTCACCGCCAACGTTTGCTTGAGCGATAAAAGCAAAGTCTTCGCGCAGTTGTTTGCGATTATTATCAAGTGCTTGTTGTAACTGTTCTTGGCGCTCAGGTGTTTTGGCTAGTTGCTTGAGATATTCAATTTCAGCGTCACGCCATAGCACTTCGAAGCGCATGCGAATTTCGTGGATACGGTTGTAAATCACCTCTAACTTGGTGCCTTTGTCGACGATATGCACAGGCGTGGTAATCTTGCCACAGTCGTGCAGCCAAGCGGCAATGGTAAATTCGCGAATTTCATCATCGTTTTTAAATTCAAAGTCTTTGAATACGCCGTGTTTTGCTTCGCTTGCCGCATGGGCCAGTTGTAAACCGAGTTCTGGCACGCGCTCACAGTGACCGCCGGTGTAATGAGATTTGTCATCAATCGCTTGCGAGATAATCTTGATAAAGGAATCGAGCAGGTTCTTTTGCGCTTTTTCGTGTTGCTCAATAGATTTCGCCATTTCGATCATCGAGCGCGACAGTTGTTCAAGTTCGATAATGCTACTTGGCGTATATTTCACTTCACTGTATTTTCGCTGCTTTATCTTGTCATTTTGATGCGATAGTTTGCGGATCGGCGCAACTATTGGCGAGACAAAAGCGCCAGTCAAAAACAGCATAAACAGCAGACAGATAGCAGTAATCACAATCGACCATTTGATTTCCAGCATACTTTCGCCCAGCACTTGATCCACTGGCATAATCACCGAAAAGGTATCTGTACTATCGGCCATTGGCTTAACGTAGATGAAGTAAGATGTGCCATTGATGTCCAGCATGGTCATCTGGTTGTGGAACTTCGACTCTCGCGCTAGCGTTATGAGCTGATAATAAGGTACAACGCCGTTAGTGACAGGTTTAACATCGCGCTGTTGATTAACACCCCACTTCTTATCTAATTGCGCTTTCATTTGCGGCGTGAATTTAGCCAGCGCCAAATTGATGATTTCAACTAATTGCGGATCTTTAGCCACTACATGCAAGGTACTTGGTACTTTAACGCCGCCAAAATCTAGCGCCGGATGAAAGGCAACATCATCGATAAAAAACTGCTGCGCCGTGTGTTGCAGAATCAGCTTGCTATCGATGCCAGCAAATGCACGTCCCTGACGAACCTCATCGAATACATCTTTGAGCAAAGGCACTTCGACTAAATTGATTTGCGGATAATTTTTACGCAGAATATTACTAAATGACCAACCTTGGGTAATTGCGACAGTTTTCCCGAATAACTGTTCAATTTGTGATATTTCAGCGACGTTTGGCGAAGTTATTACAGAAAAAGGCATATCGAGAATGGTATCTGACAAGTGACCCATGGCTTTGTTTTCTTCGTTGTCATACACCGCTGGCAGTGCATCTAACTGGCCATTGTCATACATGCTCATCAGCTCAGGCCAAGTATGGCCGTTCACAAACTCAAATTCGATGCCTGTCTTGGCGCTAACAATATCTAGCACATCAATCGCATAACCTTGTGGCTTACCAGAAATCGCAAAATCGATGGGTGACCAGTCGGCGGAATTTGAGATCTTAAAACTGCCATGAGCGGCTAAATAAGTTTGTTGCTGTTCGGTGAGTTCCACTTGAGAGACTTGCGAAAGACTCGCCTGCAACTCGCTTTTTTGATTGCTGGCAATGATCTCACCGCTTTTTTGATAGAGATAAATTTCGCCTTCATCACTGAGTTTTTGCTTCTTGAGGTAGGTAGAAATAGACGATAGCGCAATATCAATCGCTACCACATCGCGGGAATTTGGAATGACCGTGGAATACGTTTGCCCCGGCGATTGTAAGCTTTTGAATAAGTAAGGTGCGGTTTTATGAACCTCGCCGCCAAGGGCATTGACGTACCAAGGGCGTGTTCTAACATCGTAATCACTGTCTTCAACGTGACTAACCCGCAGCTTAAACGTCTCATCAAAATAGGCTGTTTCCCGTAAGCGACGTCCCTGTTGCTCACGCACTGTCACCACCAGCCAGCGATCTGATGGCGCGGCATTGAGATTGCGACGAACATCATTACTCAGCGCCAAGTTAATCACTTGGTATAGATCGCCGTTTTCAAACCCGATAATGGCGGAATAGAAGCTATTGGAGCTTTGCAGTACTTGAGCGAATATCTGCTGGGTGACTGCGCCTATCTCATCGCCGTCGACAAGGCTTGGGATCTGAGCGAGAGATTTAGTTGATTGAGTAGCTTGGGAATCGATTCGCTGGAGATAATCAGCGGTTTGCGAGGCTGTTGTATCATAGTAATTAAACGCCGATTCCGTCGCCATTTTCTTACTAAAATAATATTGCAGGCCTAAGGCAATCCCCACGATGAGGACATTAGTTAAGATAAAAACACTTAACACCGCTAATCGGATGGTAAATTTATACTGCAAATTTTTGATCGTTAGCGCCATTAGACTTCCTTTTCTTTAGCTAGCAATGAGAGTTAGTTTTTAAATAATTATTTTTAACTAGCCATACCCACACTTTTAGTACTTATTTAGTATCCACCTATTTTTGGTCACAAATCAAGCAAATTTGTAGATGCCTTTGATTTGGATTAATTAATTTACCGCATAAAAAAAGCGCCCACAGAAACTGTGAGCGCCTTTTACATCGTTAATAAAAGTTTTAAGAGAGATTAAAACTATTTACTTCTGTTTCATATTCCAAAGCACACTTTGGTCGCTGCCCATCATGGTTGTTGGCATTTTGCCATCCCACTGCTGCGCGCGCATGTAATCTACTAAAACCTTGTTGGTTTTAATCGCTTCGGCTTTCTTTTTGATTGCTTCTGCTTCTGCCAAACCTTTTAAGCGGATTGCTTCAGCTTCTGACTTCGCGTTGGTCAAAATGGCGTATGCAGAACCATCGGCGCGAGCTTTGTCGGCATCACGTGCAGCTTCAGCAGTATTTACTTCACGTTGCGCTTCTAGCTTTTGACGTTCTAAACGGTGTTTTTCCGCTTGCGCTAAGTTCTTTTCTGTTTGCTTGGTTTCAATACTTTGTAGGTATTTACGTGGCAATTCGAGATTTTCGATTTGTACACTATCTAGCTTCACCGGGAATTCTTTCATAGTTGCTAGTAAAGTCTCTTCAATTTTCTGAATTACCTTACCGCGGTTTTGCACGATTTCTTCTGCCTTGTAGCGTGCCAATGCATCTTTTGCGGCACTGCGCAGACGCGGATCTAGAATACGGTTTTCAAACTGCTCTAAACCACCATAGTTTTTGTATAGGTTAAAAGCTTCTGGGCGCACTACCGTCCAGTTTACCGATACTTCAGCATCAACTGGCATTTGCTCAAAGGTAGATGCTCTAAGTTTCTCAGCATTTTTACGTGTACGAATTTCTAGCTCTTCAACGCCATCGGCAAATGGCAGTTTAAAATGTAGCCCTGGATTAACCTGCTCCGTTGCTTCACCGAAACGCTTTACGATACCAACATGACCTTCGTCGATGGTGTAAAACATCATCCAAATTGCGAAGATGACAGGGATCACTACTAAAAACTTAGATAACCCTTTCAGTGGATTAGGTGATTTAACTTTAATATTTGACATATTCCTTCCTTGTTAGGTGAATCAATTATTTCTTTTCAAACTGGGCGACGAGTTTATCAAGATTTGCCGCCAAGTCATCAATATTAGTCGCATCATTAGCAATTTGCTCAATGCTTTGATTCTGTTGCTGTGTTCCCTGCTGCATTGTCGCCATGCTGCTAGAGATTTGCGCCACACTTGCCGATTGCTCTTCGGTTGCGCCCGCCACACTCTTGTTAGTTTCATAAACGCTTTCGACGTGGTCTTTATTGGCTAACAAGACTTCTTGGGCACTGCTAAAGGCGTCACTAGCCGCTGATGACTGACCAATAATGGCTTCAATTTCAGTAACCGCAAGTTTCGAGCTGCGCTGCAAATCGTCCATAATGTTTTGAATTTCGTCCGTCGATTCAGTGGTTTTCGAGGCCAAATTTCGTACTTCATCGGCAACAACCGAGAAGCCACGACCATGTTCACCAGCGCGCGCCGCTTCAATAGCTGCATTAAGTGCGAGTAAGTTTGTTTGGTCAGAAATACTTTTGATTACGCCTAATGCATTGGCAATAGTTTCGGTGCGGCCAGTCAAATTGGTAATAACACCAGCAACATCGCCGATTTTCGACGATAAATCTGACAGTTCGCGGTGTGTTTGCGACACTAATTCACTCATCGCCTCATCGTTTTCAGCGATTACTTTTGAAGTTTCCAACGCTTGAGAGGCACTTCCCGCTACATCAACCAGCATATTGTCGATTTGAACAATAGCTTGTGACACTTCTTGCACTTGCACGTTATTATCGGCGGCATTTAGCGACGTTTCTTGCGCTTGGTGACGTAAAGACACTACGTAGTCTTTTAGTTGATGGCTATTGCGAGCGATTTCGACAAAGGCATTTTGCAGATTGTTGGCAAACGCATTATAACCACGCGCTACTGCTACTAGCTCTTTTTGTCCTTGTTCTGGCATACGAATAGAAACATCGGCATCGCCTTGGCCGAGATCAGAGAACATTTTGGCCATACTCAAAATAGGCTTGCTCAAGCTATTAGCGATAAAGTAGGCGAATATCGTCGCTAAAATTGTCGCGATAATAACCCACATAAAGATGCTTAGTGTCGCTTTGTTAAGTGATGCAAACATTTCTTGCGCTGGCACTTGTGCCACTACATACCACTTCATGCTTGGGATAAAGCTACTTACTACGATGTAATCTTCGCCGTCGATGTCGGTATGCGTTAAATTGAATTCGGTTTTATTAAGCAGTTGATTAGCAGTGTCGTTGTTGTAAAGCGATGACAGTGAAGCTTTGCCCAATAAGCTGCGGTCGCGATGTAATTGCACGCTACCTTTGTCATCAACAAGATAAACAAAGCCAGATTTTTCTAATTTAAAGCCGTTGAGAAGATTTACCACATCGGCAAATGAACGTGATACGCCACTAAGACCAGTGCCATTAGGTTGTTGATGATTAACGAATAAATCAACACGTTCGCTATCAGGATAAGCATAAATACTCACCATGCTCTCTTGGCCACTTTCGACATAGCGGTAAAACCAGCCATCGACATTGTCGTCCTGCAAGCGACGTAAGAAACCGTCTTGATTCCAGTAATCGGCTGTTTGACGGTTAGCAAAAGAAACATTACTCAGATCGTAGTCACGTTGAATACGGCCGAGTTTTTGTAATAGTCGTTGTTCACCAACGGCAGATTTGTCTCCGGTATTCCACTCTAGAATAAACTCGTCGTTGGCCACCTGCTTGGATACCGCGAGCATGATGGAGATTTGGCGATCGATGGTGAGGTTGATTTGCTTAATGATATTAGGCAGCTCGTTTTTAAGTACGCGCTGCTCAATAATAGATTTCGCTGTATTTTGACTAAAAACTCCGATGAAAATAGAGGTAACGGTTACCACTAACACCAAGAGAAATATAATTTTTTGCTTTATCGATAAATTATTCATATCACCAACCGCTTAAATACATTATCTGTGTGACTACCAATAATGGGCTATTAAATCACACAAATAATAATAAAGTATTACAACAAGATAATAAGTAGTTCTAAAAAACTAATCGGTCGATGCTACCACAATAATTATTGGTCTTTGTGATCTGGTGATTTATTTTGATTTTTTAGTTGAAAATCGTGATCTTTGTTCACAAATTCGCCGTCTATCACGTCATCTGAATTTGGATTGTGTTGCTGGCCGAATCCACCATTAAAGGGTTGCTGTTGGCGCGCCATATTTTTAATGATGATACGTTCTAGTAGTTTGTTAGCAAAGAACTGTCGGGTAAAAGGCAGTAATAATAAAAGACCAAGGAAATCGGTGACAAAACCGGGAGTTACCAACATTACACCAGCAATAGCTAGCATGATGCCTTCAATCATTTCTTGTCCCGGCTGCTGGCCAAGTTGCATTTTCTGCTGTGCACTGCGCAGTGTTTGTAATCCTTGGCTACGTACTAACGAAGCACCAACCGCCGCTGTCAGGATCACAAGCGCTACTGTAGTCAATGCGCCGAGCTGTTCGCCAACTTCAATCAATACCGTAATTTCAATTACAGGTATTACGATAAAGATAAAAAATAGAATGAATAGCACATTACACCTCGGTTCACTGTTAACTAACGTGTCCTTTTACGGACTGTATTTTTTGATATGGGGTCATTTTATGTCAATTCAATGGAATTATTACCGCTAATCCAAGGTCAATAATTCACGAGCAAACCAGCGCTAGATAAGTTACTATTACGGCGCATTTTTTAGCTAATAACTGAACTTTAGTTATTTAGGTATTGAGGAAACATCGACCCCATGATCAAACGCATTTTGCTTGCTACGGCATTGCTATTTTTAACATTTACGGCTCAAGTTAGCCAAGCAACTACCGCATTCACTGATTTATTCTCGCAAGGTCCGAAGTTTCTTCCTCAAGAGCAAGCATTCATTTTTAGCTTTTCGCAGCAGCAAGAGCGAGTAATCATTCGCTGGCAAATTCACGATGGTTACTACCTCTATAAAGAAAAATTTAAAATAAAAAGCCCAACCACGGCCATTAGCGATATTGCGTTACCCAAAGGCGAAGATCATTACGATGAGTACTTTGGTGAGCAAGAGGTATATCGCGACAGTGTTGAATTCTCGTTTAGTGTCGCAGATAAGTCGAGAGACCAAGAAATAACGCTAGAATATCAAGGTTGTGCGGATGCTGGGCTGTGTTACCCGCCAAGTAAAGTATCGCTGTTTTTCGATCCTAGCTTTATCAATACACAAACTTTAGAACAAGCAACGGCAAGCCAAAGCGCAGCTCAGAACCAACCACCGGTGAGCGAGCAAGATATGTTTGCCAGCTGGTTAACAAACAAAACGCTATTTTGGTCATTACTCGCATTCTTTGGCTTAGGCATTGGCCTTGCGTTTACGCCATGTGTATTTCCGATGTATCCCATTTTATCTGGCATTATCGTTGGCGCGGGTAACAAGATTTCCACCAAGCACGCCTTCGCCTTATCTTTTGTATATGTGCAAGGTATGGCGCTAACCTATTCGATTTTAGGCTTGGTTGTGGCATCCCTCGGCCTGCAATTTCAGGCGGCTTTCCAGCATCCTTATGTGTTGGGTTCGCTAGCGGTATTGTTCACCTTTTTAGCGGCGTCGATGTTTGGTTTTATTAATCTCCAACTACCAAGCAGCTGGACCGAGAAACTCAACAGCGCCTCAAACAAGCAACAAGGCGGTAAATACGCCAGCGTCTTTACCATGGGTGTTATCTCAGGCCTAGTCGCATCGCCTTGCACCACAGCGCCATTATCTGGCGTATTAATTTACGTGGCGCAATCAGGCGATTTATTACTTGGCGGCGTGACTTTGTATGCGCTATCACTAGGCATGGGTGTACCGTTGTTAATCATGGGGGCATCAGGCGGTAAATTATTACCGAAAGCCGGTGCTTGGATGGACGTTGTCAAAGGCGCATTCGGCTTTATGCTGTTGTCGGTGGTTATTGTATTACTCGGCCGCTTCGTCGACGAATTGTGGGTTAATCTCGCGTGGAGCCTATTAGGTGTTAGCTTTGCTACCTACCTGCTACACCATAATCAATTCACCAACGCCAGCATTGGCAAAAGCTTGCGTTTAGTAGCCTCATTATTGATTTTGTTCGGCAGCGCACTATGGGGCATCAAACCTTGGTTAATTCCGGAAAATAACAGCGTAAACAGCGCGTCAGCATCTGTGCATGCAACAGATTTCATTCAAGTAAAAGGCTACGACGAGTTACATGAGCAATTAGCTATCGCTAAGGCTGCAGGCAAACCAGTAATGCTAGACTTCTACGCCGACTGGTGTATCGCTTGTAAAGATTTTGAAACCAAAACGTTTTCCGATCCAATGATCAAAGCAATGCTTGATGAAATGGTATTGATTCAAACTGATGTTACCGCCAATGACGCACTAGACATCGATATTCAAGAGAGAATGACGGTATTGGGATTACCCACCATTATTTTGTTTGATAAAGACGGAAACCCTCTGAACAGCAACCGAGTGGTTGGCTTTCAAGGGCCAGAACAATTTAAGAAAACATTAGATTTAGTGATCGACTAATATCGCGTTAGCGTAATTGATAACGTTCATTGTCACTAAGCTTACAACCACAGAGTTGTAGAGATAGAGACTGAAGTAAAGTGTGGGAAACTCCCCGTTATTTATCGCCTCAACGTACTAATTGGCCAATGAAAAAATCAGGGACGATTTTTTAGTATTTGCTGCATGGATGCAGATCAAATACGTTATTGAACAGCCAATTCGTAGGTTGAGATAAGCGATAAATCTGCGGGTCGCCTTTCTTTTGGTTACTTTTATTGTAAATTTCGTCCTGAAATTTATCGCTATGCGACCAGCTGAAGCTGTCCTAGAATATTCCAGATATTCTAGTGGCGACGCACAAATTTGTCAGGAACAAATTTGAACAGCGATTAGCTGGCCCGCAGGGTGAAATACAAGGATGTATTACATAAAGAAAAGTAACTGATGCGCTTTCATAAGATTTGATGGTAACGCTATATTTTTAAGCGCATCATATTCTCAGATGCACTCAAGTTGTTCTAAAAATTAACAACATACTAAACCCTTTCGGGAAAGAAAATGAAATACAAAGATCTACGTGACTTCATCACGCAGCTAGAAAAACTAGGTCAACTAAAAAGAATCACTAAAGAAATTGATCCTTACCTAGAAATGACTGAAATTGGCGACCGTACCCTACGCGCCCAAGGTCCAGCATTATTATTTGAAAACGTCAAAGGCCATACCACACCTGTATTAGCCAACCTATTCGGTACACCAGAACGTGTAGCCCTTGCGATGGGACAAACATCGACTGAGGCATTACGTGAAGTGGGTGAATTGATGGCGAAACTTAAAGAGCCAGAGCCGCCGAAAGGCTTAAAGGACGCGTGGGATCAGCTGCCGATGTACAAACAAGTACTAAACATGCCGACTAAGCGCCTGAAAAAAGCCCCTTGTCAGGACATCGTGATGGAAGGCGATGATGTTGATTTAACAAAACTACCTATTCAGCATTGCTGGCCGGGGGATGTTGCACCGTTAGTCACTTGGGGCTTAACCATTACTCGTGGCCCTCACAAAGAGCGTCAGAACCTCGGTATTTACCGTCAGCAATTGCTTGGTAAAAACAAATTAATTATGCGTTGGTTATCGCATCGCGGTGGTGCGTTAGATTTCCAAGAATTCCAACAAACAAATCCCGGTGAACGCTATCCTGTTTCTGTTGCCTTAGGTGCCGATCCTGCAACGATCATCGGCGCGGTAACGCCTGTACCTGATACGCTATCTGAATATGCCTTTGCCGGACTACTACGTGGCAGTCGCAGCGAAGTGGTTAAGTGTTTAAGCAATGATTTAGAAGTGCCAGCCAGTGCCGAATATGTACTTGAAGGCTATCTAGAGCCAGGTGAGATGGCGCCAGAAGGGCCCTATGGCGATCACACAGGTTATTACAACGAAGTAGAAGAGTTTCCGGTATTTACCGTCACTCATATTACCCATCGTAAAGATCCGATTTATCACAGTACTTACACTGGCCGTCCACCTGATGAGCCAGCGATTTTAGGCGTTGCCCTAAACGAAGTATTCGTGCCGATTTTAAAGAAACAATTCCCTGAGATTGTTGATTTTTATCTGCCACCAGAAGGCTGTTCATACCGCATGGCGGTGGTGACTATTAAGAAGCAATATCCAGGTCATGCCAAACGCGTGATGATGGGTGTGTGGTCGTTCTTACGCCAGTTCATGTATACCAAGTTCGTGATTGTGTGTGACGACGACGTAAACGCCCGTAGCTGGGATGATGTGATTTGGGCCATTACCACCCGTATGGATCCAGCTCGTGATACCACTATGATCGAAAACACGCCAATCGACTATCTCGACTTTGCCTCACCAGTGGCTGGTCTTGGCTCTAAGATGGGTCTAGATGCCACCAACAAATGGCAAGGTGAAACAGATCGCGAATGGGGCGAGCCGATAGTCATGACGCAAGAAGTGAAAGATCGCGTCGACGATATCTGGGATGAGTTAGCGATCTTCCCCAAAGAAAAGTAGATAAAACCGCCGATTACTTGGTTGGGCGAGTTCTAAACCTCGCCCAATTGCGATATTCTTAGGCAATTCCAACTCATTTAGACAAATTCAGGTAAGTTAATGTCAGAAATCAACTGTCAGGTTGTTAAATTAGAACCTTTTAACGACAGCGTATTCCACGTTGTATTACGTCCAGAGCAGCCGTTTAGCTTCGAGGCTGGTCAATACCTCATGGTAAAGATGTCTGACGACGACAAACGCCCATTTTCGATTGCTAGCGCGCCAAGTGATGGCGAACTAATCGAACTACACATTGGCGCATCGGAGCTGCAAAGCTACCCAATGCAAGTTATCGATCGCATGAAAGAAAATGGCGAAATTACTATTCTTGCGCCACACGGCGAAGCCCAGCTAGACAACAGCAACGAACGTCCAATTTTATTAGTGGCTGGCGGCACAGGTTTTAGCTACGTACGCTCTATCGTACGTGAGTTAATGGCAACCGAAGACAAGCGCGACGTTACCGTATACTGGGGCTGTCAAGCGGTTGAGCACATGTACTTATTCGACGAAATGCAAGCATTAGCCGATGTACACGACAAGATAACTTTTATTCCTGTTGTTGAAAACACACCAGAGAATTGGAACGGCGGCGAAGGCCAAGTACACAAAGCGGTAATGAAAGACATTAGCGATTTAAGCGCTTATGAAATCTACGCCGCTGGTCGTTTCGAGATGGTTGGCGTAGTACGCGATGCCTTCTTAACGCAAGGCATGAACATCGAAAACATGCACGGTGACGCACTACCTTACCTAAAATAGGCCATCACCAATAAAGGGGATAAACCATGGAACAACGTTATCAGAGTTTTAGTGAGTTTTATCCCTTTTATCTTTCCCAGCATCAGCATCCAACATGCCGTCGATTACACTTTATTGGCAGCGCATTAATCCTAATTGTCTTAGGCTATATCCTTTACTCACAGCACTTTATTTGGCTCATTAGTCTGCCAATTATCGGCTATGGTTTCGCGTGGGTCGGCCACTTTGCTTTTGAGAAAAATAGACCAGCCACTTTCACCTATCCACTGTGGAGTCTAATGGGTGACTGGAAGATGTTCTGGCAGATTCTTACCCGTCAGCTTTAAGCTCTTGTTCCATTCTGCCACTACTATAAAACAGTGCATAATCGATAGCCAAGCTAATGGAACGTGTGGCAATAAAGCAGAAAAACGCCAGCCACAAGCCGTGATTCTGCCACTCTTCGAAGCTAAACCAAACCGCAAAAAAGACCACGCAGGATAGCAACATAGAATCGCGCATTTGCTTACTGCGAGTCAGCCCAACATAAACACCGTCCATCAAAAATGTTAACCAACCAATAGCGCAAATTGCGATCATCCATGGTAAATATTCCGCCGCATAATCGCGTACTGCTGACAAATCGGTAAGAAAAGCGATCCACTGATTACCGATGGCATATAAAACTAGTGCGAACAAGCCACCGACAATAGCACTCCACAATCCACTCACCATCACCACCTGATGCAAGCGCTGTTTATCCCGTTGCCCTTTTGCTTCTCCGACTAGGGACTCAGCGGCATAAGCAAAACCATCGAGACCGTATGAGGCAAATAAAAATAGATTAAGCAGAATAGCGTTAGCTGCAACGGTGACATCGCCTAACGCAGCGCCTGTGATGGTGACAAAACCAAGACAAGCTTGCAGTGCCAGTGAGCGAATAAAAATGTCTTTATTAAGGCTAAGCAGACGGTTGAAAAAAGCCGCCTGCGGCTTAATTAATCGGCGCCAATCCACTTGTTTAGCTTGTGACATTAGCACCAACATTAGCATCGCTAAGCCGCAGTAATCCGCAATCACCGATGCAGTTGCCGCGCCAGCAACGCCCCACTCCCAATACACCACCAACAGAATATCGAGGGTAATATTAATCACGTTGATAACAAATAGCTGATACACCACCCACTTCACTTGCTGACGAGCAACGAAATAACCTAATACCACTAAATTAAGCAATGCCGCAGGCGCAGAGAAAATTCGAATATCGAAATACACTTTAGCGTATTGCGCGACTTCATCACTCGCATCCATTGCCCCTAAAATAGTGCTAATCAGTGGTGCATGAAAAACCAGTAATAACGACGCAATACCCAACGCTAGCATGCTGGAATGAAAGAAATAACGCCACACATCATCGATATTGTCAGCGCCATTAGCTTGCGCGATAACGCCTGTCGTAGACATCCGTAAAAAGCCAGATAGCCAAAAGATGATACTAATAATCATTGAACCTACCGCAATACCGCCAAGATAATACGGATGTTCTAAATGACCGATAACAGCAGTGTCCACCATACCAAGCAGTGGCGTGGTGATATTGGATAAGATCATTGGCAATGCCAAAAGCAATAACTTGCGCTGTGTTGCAATGGAGGCGACAATGCTCATTGAAATTAACCTTAGGAAGCTGATATGCGTGTTAAGCAGTTGTTATTTATTGTGTTGTTGAGTTTGATTGGCGCTTTTAACGCCAAGGCTGTTGTGATTTTACAATACCATCACGTGAGTGATACGACTCCCGCCTCTACCTCAATTTCTATTGAGCAGTTTACACTGCATATGAATTATTTAAAGCAGCAAAACTTCAAAGTGCTACCGTTAAACGAAGTCGTTGACGGCCTTAAGAAAGGTAAAAAGTTTGCTGCGAAAACTGTCGCTATTACCTTTGATGATGGTTATCTCAATATTTTAACCAACGCCGATCCTATCTTGAAAGCCAATGAGTTTCCTTACGCTATCTTCGTTGCACCGCAGGAAATTAATGAGGGTCGCAGCAATATGCTGTCATGGCCACAGCTAAAAGAACTATCAAGGCAAGGCGTTTTAATTTTGAATCACAGCCTAAAGCATGATCATTTAAATCGCCAGCTAGAGAATGAAGATGTAGAGACGTGGAAAAAGCGAATTGGCGATGACATCACCACAGCGCAAGCTATGATTGATGAGCAATTAGGTCTGCAACCTAAATATCTTGCCTACCCTTATGGTGAATACAATACCGAGTTGGTTTCATTGGTGAAATCGCTAGATTTCACTGCTTTTGGTCAGCATTCAGGCGCGCTATCTAAAAAGTCAGACTGGCAAACCCTACCGCGTTTTCCAGCATCAGGTCGTTATGCCAATTTGAAGACGTTGAAAGTTAAACTACAGAGCATGGCGATGCCTGTTAAGAAGCTTAAAAATGACAACCCACAGCTTGATCAACACACTCAAGGCAACCCTAAGCGTCCTGAGCTTATCGTCACCTTAGATTTATCTGACATCTATAAACCAACCCTTGCCTGCTACATTTTAGGTGAACGCGTCGATGTCACTTGGATTGATAAATCTTCGTTTAGCATTGCCTCTAACGTTGACTTGCCTGCAGGTCGCTCACGCTATAACTGTACTGCACAGAGCCGCACTAAATCAGGTTATTACTGGTTTTCACAACCATGGATTAATCGCAACGAAGACGGCAGCTGGCCCGAGGGATAATTAAATGAAATATATAGGCTCTGTAGACAATATAAGATTAGCCCAAGCCTTTGTCGATTACGCAAACACCATACAGTTGAATTGTAGTTATGAATACGACGAAGACAATGCTACATACATTATACAACTAGCTGATGTAGAGAAATTAGAACTCGCAGATTCAATCTTTGAAGAGTTTTCGCTAGATCCAACAAACGATAAATACTGGATGTCATCTTGGCATTCAAATAAAACTAGTGACTCTTTAACTAACTATTGGTATGCAGGACGGTCGAGGTTTTCTCTCAGTTCTATTCTTGATATAAGTGGAATAATAACCTCTACAGTCGCGCTCGCCTGTGTATTTTTATTTGTAATTGAATCGTATTTTAGCCAATCTTTTATCAATAATTTATTTATTGTGAATAAAGGCGAAACTTTAAATTTATCCGAGCCGTGGCGCCTGATAACTCCTTCATTTCTTCACTTTGACTTTTATCAATTGATAATCAATATAACTATATGGGTCATTTTCGCAGGGCAAATCGAAAGAAAGCACTCATCTTGGAAACTATTAAATTTATTCTTAGTTTCCGCCATCATTTCTAACCTTGTTCAGTTTAATACAATGGAATATTTTGGCGGTATTGCAGGTGTTGTTTATGCCGTAATAGCCTACAGCTGGTTATCTGGAAAAATCACACCTTCCGGAAACCTTAATCTGGATAATAGCTTATTTATTTTCTATCTAGTTTGGCTAGTGTGCTGCTATTTCGGGATATTTGGACTGCAAAATACCACTCCAATGCTAATTAGTGGATTAATCACTGGATTATTAATGGCACTTGTGCAGAAAGAGGACATTAAAAAGCCCTTATAGTAAGGGCTTTAAAGTTAAAATAGGCTTAAATTTACATATAAATATACTTAGTAAATAGCAAACTAACAGCTAGCTCTTGTCCAGTTTCTTCTTTCAGCAATTTATTGACCTCTTCAAGGCATATATCGCGAATCTCACTTTTACCAGCAGGCGATTTAATTTTTTCTTCGCGTTGTTCACCTAAAATCTCAACAACTTTGGCACGCAATAAAGGTGCATGGTGTTCAATAATTGAAACGTGATCAGGACTTTTCACCATAATTTCTAAGGTAATTCTTATAAAGCCCAGCTTGCTGCCATCACTGATAAAGTTGGTGGTGATATCAGGTTCAAATCCGTAATAAGCATAGGTGTCTTCGCCACCTTCGGCGCGACTTTGCTGGCTTAATGCCACGGTAAATACAAATAATAAGCTCAAAAGGATTTTCTTAAACACAATCCACTCCCCAAAATCTTTTTCTTAAACTTCACAACGTTTTAACTTGTTGTTAATGGTAAAGCCAAGCGTCGTTTTTAGCAATTAATTCACCACTTTCACATGATTTTTAGTGTTAGCTGACGCATAATAAGGCCATTATTTTTCGACAGTTAGACAATGTGACTTCAATACCACAAGCACCGTCAAAATCTTGTACTAAGATAGTGCCTAATTATCATTCAATTACTATGCCATTCAAGCGCGGTTTGACCGCTCATTGGTTAGACGCTCAATGCGAAAACCTACCAGCGTTAAGCGAACCATTAAGCAACTGGCTATTTGATAGTGCTTCGCTAACCAAGCGCCTTGTCAATCACAGTAATCATTTTGAAGTTATCGTGCTGAATCAGTCGCAATCTCAGTTATCCCCTCAAGAGCAAGAGCTCTTTGCCTCTGGGGATATTGCATGCCGAGAAGTTTTGCTGGTGTGCGATGAGCAAGCGCAAGTGTACGCGCGCACGCTGATCCCTCGCGAGACGCTCAATCACGCCAACGAGCAATTAGCGACTCTAGGTAATACATCACTTGGTGAGATTTTGTTTAGCGATCCAAGCATGCGCCGCAGCACCATCGAAGTGTGCCAATTTAACGATTTATCGCCGCTTGCCATGATGAGTCAGCAGTTATTGTTACCGTCTCAGCAAACTATTTGGGGCCGTCGTTCGATGTTTTACCTCCAAGATCTGCCGCTATGCGTCGTCGAATTTTTTCTTCCCGCCAGTTACGCTTATTCAAAGAACTTATTATGATGTCAGCAGCTAAATTCCAAGGCTTTATTCAGCTAATGAGGTTAGACAAACCCATTGGCTCGCTACTTTTATTATGGCCAACCTACTGGGCGTTGTGGCTAAGTGCAGACGGCCTACCAAGTCTTGATGTTTTTATTGTGTTCACCCTAGGCGTTTTTATGATGCGCTCTGCAGGCTGTGTTATTAATGACTTTGCCGATCGCAAAGTCGATGGCAAGGTGAAACGTACGGCGCAGCGGCCATTAGCGACTGGCGTGGTGTCGAGTAAAGAAGCGTTAGCCTTGTTCTTTGGCTTACTACTCGCATCATTTTTATTGGTGCTAACCATGAACAGTCTGACCATCGGCCTGTCTTTTGTCGCTGTAGCACTGGCAACCACCTACCCATTCATGAAGCGTTACACGCATTTGCCTCAAGTCGTCCTTGGCGCCGCATTTGGCTGGTCAATCCCAATGGCCTTTGCTGCGCAAAGCAATGAACTACCAACCAGTATGTGGTGGCTATTTAGTGCTAATCTCGCGTGGACAGTCGCTTATGACACCTATTATGCAATGGTAGACCGCGATGATGATTTAAAGCTCGGCGTAAAATCGACTGCGATTTTGTTTGGCCAATACGATCGTATTGCCATTGCGTTACTCCAACTCACCACCTTAGGCTGCTTGATTCAAGTAGGTTTATTAGAGAGTTTATCCGCAGTTTATTACGTTGGCCTCGCTGTAATGACCGTGCTGTTCGCAATTCAGTTTATACAAACCAAAGAGCGCGATCGAGAGCGGTGTTTTAAAGCATTTTTAGCCAATAACCATGTTGGCTGGGTACTGTTCGCAGCGATAGCCATTCATTATTTGCTGGTGGGAATGTGATGGTGCGAAAAACTTAGACTTTGCAGGAGCATAAAGTCTGTGCCTACATGGATGTAGGTACTTAGGCTCTTTTGAAACAAAACTGTCTGGAACAGATTTTCTGCCATGGCACCGCGAGATACTATTCATCCTGAATATCGCCGCTCCTTGCCATCCATGGCATCGCGGCATACCGCTCATCCATGAGCATAAAAAAAGGCACAACCGAAGTTGTGCCTTTTCTCTCTTTCCGTGAGAGCTTTCATCCGCTGAGTTAAATACCAATCCATTAGTACTTTCGCCATCCTAGCGAGCCAGTCCTTAGCATCCCTTTTTGACACCTTCCTAGCGTCTGTCTGTACTTCCTTTCCCTGACAAGGTGAGCATTTCCTTTTGCTCTGTGCTTCCTAGCTGTGATTAATATTATGGGAATCACGCTAATGTGGCGATATGCTTTTTTAAATTAATTTTTACGCTCAGCGATAAAACCAAAACAAAACTACAAATATCAATTTAAAATCATGGGCTTAACATTTTATTAACGGCTATATTTCACAACGCCTAGCGTATTTACGCACGTATTTGTGAGATATATCTTACACGCCGTAGGTCGATAAGAGTAATTCTCATTTGGCCTCAAATCGACTAATTTAAACTCGCTTTAATCGTCGCTAACACTGTTGGTCGTAATAGCCCTGTTACAGTATCTACCAGCAGTGCAACTTCTTCGCTATTGTGCTCATCTTGCTCGCCAGTAAAGTAGTCCAACTCTTTAAGCCCAGTGATGAAAGTAGATAGCACATTCTTATCGAAAAACTCAGGGGCGTTAATACCGTGAATATTCGATAAACGCTGCGCTAGCACATGACTGTCATGGCTTAGCGCCGAACGCTCTATTGTTGGCTTCTTCTGCATGATCTTAAGAACAATCGCATAGCGTTGTAGCGTCTCTTGAATATGCTGCGCCATAATAATCAACTGTGTTTTAGTGTTACTATTGACACTAATTTGCTGGTCATTAAGCTCAATCAGTCCCGCTTGCTTCAGGTTATCTACTATAGCATCGACGTAATCATTTAAATCCGATTGCTCGAAACCGAGGAATAACTCGTTTTGAATCAGTGGATATAAACTATGCACTAAATCTTGTAACTGCGCTTTGGTGGTGAAGTTTTTATACACCAAACCAGCAGCAACTAAAGATGGTAGCGCAAACAAATGGAGGATGTTGTTGCGATAGTAGGTCATAGTGACAGCACCAGAAGCGCTCAGGCTTATCACATCACCAAGTTCGTCATTAGTGACAGTGAATTTATCTAACTCGATAGCTTGCTCTAACAGCTCTGCACCAGAAACTTCTGGCACTGTTACGCCGTCGGTATAAGGAACACTGCGCAACAAGTCTAGATACCAATCGAGCTGACTAACCAGATTGTTTTTAGCGATAGCACGGCGCTCAACACCCAGCACAGCCAGCGCGGTTAACGTAATAGACGTAACTGCTGCACAGTTGTTAATGTTAGTCATCACCCGATTGGCAATATCATTAACTGTCGGTGTTAACCAGCTCGGTTTTTGCAGTTCAATAGGGTCGATGGAATCGCGCCACTCGGCTACGTTTTGATCTAAGTATTTATTGAGAGAAATCGGCTCGCCGAAATTCACATAAGCACGACCGAAATTTTTGAGCTTACGAAGCGTTTTAAATACTTGCCCCATCGACTCTTTCTCTTTCGATTTACCTTTCAATTCGCCGTGATAAGTACTCACTTCCATCACGTGGTCATAACCTAAATAAACCGGCACTAAGGTAATCGGGCGCTCAATACCACGCAATAATCCCTGCACAGTCATTGCCACCATCCCAGTTTTAGGATTGAGCAAGCGTCCCGTGCGAGAGCGGCCACCTTCAGTAAAGTACTTCACAGAATAGCCATTGTTAAACAATTGATGGAGATATTCTCTAAATACTGCCGCATACAGCTTGTTACCTTTAAAGGTACGGCGCATGAAAAACGCACCACCACGGCGGAAAATTGGCCCTGCTGGCCAAAAACTCAAGTTAATACCCGCCGCAATATGCGGTGGCGCCATGCCTTGACGGTAAATTACGTAACTCAGTAGTAAGTAATCCATGTGGCTGCGGTGACAAGGCACATAAATTATTTCTTCACCGTCTTGCGATAATTGCCTCACCCGTTCGGCATTCGAAATGCTGATACCCTTGTAAAGCTTATTCCACAACCAAGACAATACGCGATCGCCAATTCGCAACAATCGTTCCGAATAATTAGCCGCGATTTCATCCACCAACTTAGCCACTTCGGCATGAACTTGTTCAGTGGTTAAATTCTTTTGCGCGGCATACTCTTCCATCACTGGTGCTAATGCTGATGATTTAATAATGCGCTTATCTAATGAATTGCGATAAACCAACTTGGGGCCAAGCATGGTTTGCGCTAAGCGATAAAAATGAAAGCGTGCTAAGCGAGATAACTTATGAGCAATGCGCTCATCACTGCTACGACCATCTAACATTTGAGTCATTGAAATGGGTTGGCTAAAGCGGACAAAATTATCGCGCCCTAAAAATAGCACCATCATTAATTTACGCAGCCATGACGCTTGATCGTCTTCTAAAACAGCCGATTTTACCGAACTATCTTCGTTGCCAGGCTTACGCCCCCAAAACAGTGCGACAGGAACCAGCTGTATATCATGTTGCTTTTCATCTCTTAATAGATGCACCAACTCACTAAATTGAGCGATTGATTTTTCATCTTGCGGGGCGGCTTTACCGATAAAAGGCATGCGACCATAGACAGAAAAATAACGCGGGATCTCTTTGCCGCCAATGGTAATTGGCGTATTAGGGTTGGGAAGTCCAAGTGATTTAGCGATGCGCTCAAGGGCGATTAAATCTGTAACTGATTCCGTCTTAAGAATATAAATCACTGGTTTTTGAGGATCGATGCCAAGTTCTGCACAAGGATCGCGCGGCACTAATTTACTCTTAACCAATAAACGCACTGGCCAGCGTAAAACATTAACCCAGTGTGAAAGTGAATTCGACATGAAAATTCCAAATAAGCCCAACAAATTGGCGCTAATTATAGCGAATTTCCAATTAATGCCCTAGAAATAATAGGTATTAAAATTAATAAGAATGTAAGAAAAGATAAAAATGAAGCGGAATAAATCCGCTTCAGAAAAAACGCGAACTATAGCTCACCGCCGCGATTACACGCGAATGTTGTTTCAACGACAAAATACTGAGATGTACTACCAGAACCAAATGTTCGTCCAGTACACGTATGAATTCTTGAACCAACATGTTTAGTCTTTGCAGCATCACTATAATACTCAATCTCTACATGATGAGTTGGTTGGAATGCAGCATAAGCGAAAGATGAAACAGCGGTTGCAAAAATACTAGCTAATAGTGCTTTTTTCTTTAAAGTCATTTTTATAATCCTTTTTTTATTTTAATTAATATTTTGCATTACGTCAGAGTCAATACTGCATTAAACAACTTCGGTTGAAAGTACTGCATCGTCTCGAATTAATTAAATCGTCTTCCATAACGCCAAATAACAATAATTCTTATTTTACATTTTGTAAATAATTAATTTTAAAGTCATTTGTCATCAACACATAAGATGTGTAGAAATAAGCTCCACTACTAAAATAATTAAATTTGTATACAATGCGTTCTAAAACAATAGTCATAACAGGATGTTTAAATGATTAAAGTCGACAATATTAGTCGCTGTTACGGCAGTGGTGAAACCCGCGTTAACGCCCTCAAAGAAGTCTCTTTGTTTATCGCAGAAAACGAGTTTGTCGCCGTAATGGGCACTTCCGGTTCCGGTAAATCCACCTTTATGAATATCCTCGGTTGCTTGGACAGCCCTAGCAGCGGAGATTACCGACTCGACAACCAACTAATATCCGATATCGACGATGTGTCACTGTCGAAAATTCGCAATCAAAAAATCGGTTTTATCTTCCAAACTTTCCATTTATTGCCTCGGTTATCGGCATTAGATAACGTGATCTTACCGCTTCGCTACAGTGACGTTACACCAGAAGAAGCCAAAAAACGCGGCATGGAAATGCTTGAAAAAGTTGGACTTGCCCAACGCTCCCATCACAAGCCTTTTGAAATGTCGGGTGGTCAACGTCAGCGTGTTGCAATTGCCCGCGCCTTGGTTAACCGACCACAAGTTATTTTCGCCGACGAGCCGACAGGTAACCTCGACAGTAAAACCTCCTACGAAATCATGGATTTATTGACCGAGCTTCACCAACAAGGACAAACCATTGTCATGGTGACCCACGAAGAAGATATTGCCGAATATGCCCAGCGCATTATTCGCATGAAAGACGGCGTAGTTATCGAAGACAAACAAACACAAAACTATACTACCAAGCGTGAGGTTAGCTAATGTTGAAATCAACTTTGTCAGCATTATTACTGCTGACATCAAGTAACGCTATCGCCAACGATGCCATAATTTTTACTGGCCAAGTGAAAGCCGGTGACAATCAATCTTTTTTCTCGCCTAAAACTGACAACTGGCGGGTACAAGTTCAATGGATGCTGCCTGAAGGTGACATTGCGAAGGAAGGCGATTTAGTTGTGGTGTTTGATGGCAGCTCTATCGAAAGTACCATTGAGCAAACCACTGATAGCTTACTAGCGGCAGAAGAAGAACTTTTCCGTTTACAGGGCAAGGCTGAACAAGACTTATTAGAGGCGGAATTTAATCACAAACGAAGCCAACTTATCCTCGAAAAAGCGCGAATTGATGCGAACGTCAGCAAAGAGCACCTTAGCGAATACGATTATCAGCAGAACCAACTCAACTATGAGAAAGCACTAGTAGAGGCTGCAAAATCAAAGGAGCAACTAGCGCAAACTAAAGTTACTAATAAAGTATCCCTCAACAAACAACAACTCTCGATTAGCCAACTTAAGAAAACGCTGAATTATAACCGCAGTAAACTTGGTAAAATGGGATTGCGTGCCGAACGTTCTGGCCCAGTTATTTACGCCAATCACCCTTGGAACGGCGAGAAAGTCTTTGTTGGCATGACGGCACAACCATCTTGGCTAATAGCTGAAATACCTTCATTAAATGGGCTATACATGGAAGCCTGGGTACACGAAGTCGATTATCAGCACCTCAAAATAAATGCCAAAGCAACTCTGACATTAGACGCCTACTTAAAGCAGCCAATGCAAACCACACTCACCGAAATATCGACTCAACCAGAAGCCCGCAAAGAATGGGGCAATGATGTTTATTACCGTACAAAATTCGCTTTTAGCAATCCTAATGGCTTGAAAATCTTACCGGGCATGAGTGGCCAAATCTCCTTTGACGATGCTAAGGAGCAAAGCAAATGAAAAAACTGTTTCCTATCATCGGGCTATTATTGCTAGCTGGTTGTGAGCAAGCTCCAACCCAAGAAGTGACAGTAGAAGATGTTGAACTTGTGGTTAACGCCAGTGGTGAACTTGAGTCCAAGCAAACTGCGATTATTGCGCCACCGTCGGTCTCTCGCATGTGGCAATATCCTATCAAGCAGATTATTCCTGAAAATACTAAGGTAAAAAAGGGCCAGTTTTTAATTGCGTTTGACGATAAAAAAGTTCGAGATCGCATGGTAGATAAACAAGCCAATCTCGATCGCGCGGTTAAAGAGCTAGAAAATAAAAAGCTTAAAGAGACAGAAAAAGAGCAAGAGTTGATTCTCGCCATTGCCGAAAAAGAAATGGAATATGAGAAGGCGGAGCGCAAGGCAAATATCCTAGATAACAGTCGCTCTGAAAATGATCGTAAAAAAGCGGTTATTGACTTTACCATCGCTAAAAACGACCTGTTTTTGGCGCGCAAAAAACTCGATTTTCATCGTTCAAACAACAAGTTGAACATCAAGCAAATGAGCGCCAAAGTTAATCGCCTGACGGGAGAAGTCAAAGAACTACAACAAGATATTACCAAGCTTAATGTTAAGTCGCCTATCGATGGCATGGTGATCTATCGCAGTAACTGGGAAGGTGAAAAACCAGCGGCTGGTGAAAGTGTTCAATTTGGCCAGCCAGTAATGGAGATTGCCGTTATCGAACAAATGCAGCTCAAAGCCCAAGTGGCAGAACCTGATAGCGGTAAAGTAGCTGTTGGTCAGCGGGTAAAAATCACCTTAGATGGCACACAAGAAATCGTTATTGAAGGAAAGATTGAAAATCTAGGCCGCGTATTTCGCGATAAATCATTTCAAGACAAGCGCCGGATTTTCGACGTTATTATTGCATTTGATAGCAGTGACTCTCGTTTACGTCCCGGTATGACCGCACGCGTTGATATCGTCACTGACACCCTTAAAGATCAACTCACTTTACCAGCTTCTATCGTTAACATTAACAATGGTAAACCGCAGGTTACTCGAGTCGGAACAGTGTCGGATGAACTCGTTACCTTAGACATTAAAGCCGTCAACGGCACAAAAGTTATAATCAAAGATGGCCTGAGCGCGGGAGATAAGGTCGCATTATGAAAAAGTTAATTATTGCCGCAAGCCTACTCAGTTTAATGGCTTGCTCAGATGAAACAGCAACGCCGCTGCTCTATACAGTAACAACGGAAAAACTTGAGGTTGAAGTACCTGCTAAAGGTGAACTATTTGCCGCCAAAGCCACCAATATTTCGGCACCCATGACTAGGCGTGGTATGCAAAATCTCGCATGGCTAGCCCCGGAATTTACCCGCGTTAAAAAAGGCGACGTTATCGCCCGCATCGACGGCGAAGCCATGATGATTAAAGCGCAGGAAAAAACCAATGAACTAGCCATTACACGGGAAGAAATTACCGAAAAAAATGCTTCTCTTGAACAACAAATTAGTGCGCTTAAGAAAGATATTGGCATGATCGACCAAGAGAAAGATTTTGCCGATCGCTTTTCCATCGACGACATTCGCATTCAGTCAAAGTTAGAAATTCTAGATCAAATGCAAAATGCCGCCTACCTCGGTTCTAAGCAAGAGTATTTACTGTGGAAAAACGACAGTTTTTCTGAAAGCTCTGAAGGGGAACTGGGACTATTGCAGATGCGTGAACAGCAGCATCAATCGAAAATCGATCAGTTTAATCAGAGCCTAGCATTGCTTGAAGTCAAAGCCCCCCACGACGGCTTACTGACCTATAAAACTAACTGGCGCGGCGAAAAACCTCGCGCAGGACAAAGTGTTTGGCCAGGAGAAAAAATCGCTCAATTACCGGATATTAGCAACATGAAGGCAAAGCTTTTCGTGCTAGAAAATGAAGCGATTAATCTGCAAGCGGGACAAAAGGTAGATTTCTATCTCAACGTCGATGCGACAACCAAATACAGTGGCAAAATAGATAGCGTTGCGCCCTTTCCTAAATCGGTCAAACGCGGCAATCCGCAAAAATATTTCGAAGTCACTGTGGAGCTAGACACGCAACAGCCTCAGCTCTTTATGCCGGGTCGTAAACTAGAAGCCATTATTCACGTTGCCTCTGTAGCTCAACCTGTCATAGTGCCGCTACAAAGTGTTTTCACGGTTAATCAACAAACGGTGGTTTATCGCTATCACAATGGCGAATTTGTTGAAACGCCAGTAACACTAGGCCAAAGCAGCCTAAGTCATGTTGAAATCACCCAAGGGCTCGACAGCGGCGAGCAAATCTCACTAACGAATAAGGAACACGGCTAGTGAAATATCTATCTCTATTTGTCGATACGTTGACCGAACTGGCGCATCACAAACTACGTACCCTACTCACGCTGCTAGGTATGATCTTCGGTGTTGGTGCGGTTATCGCCATGCTTAACATTGGCGAAGGCGCCGAGCGTGAAGCGCTTAAAATGATTAATACTATGGGGCTGCATAACCTCATCGTCGAAAGCAAAGATTTCGAAGAAAAAGAACTCAAAGAGCAGCGTAAACACTCAACGGGGCTTTCAATACGCGATGGCGAAATCAGCGTCGCGTCACTGCCTTTTATCACCCAGTTTAGCGCGCAAAAGAAACTTGATACCTACAGTATCTTTAGTGCACAAGGCAAAAGTGATGGTGAAGCGACTGGGGTTAGCCCGAGCTTTTTTGAATTATCAAAATTTCAGCTGGCTAGCGGCCGACTACTCAATAGCAACGATGATTTAGCCTTTAGCCAAGTCGCATTACTTGGCTCAACTACGGCAAAGCAGCTGTTCCCGTTAGGTAATGCCGTCGGTCAAAATGTCAAAATAAATCACCTGTGGTTTAAGGTAGTTGGTGTCCTCAAAGCACCATTTTTAAAGAAAGAGCAATTCCAAGGCATCAAGCTTGGCGGCGATCAAAACCAAGTGTTTCTCCCGCTAAAAACTGCGCTACATAAATTCCCGAGCAAAGATTTGGTGAGTGAAGTCACTAGCCTTAAGTTAAAGGTTAGCGAAGATGTCGACCCTGTTGCCGCAGCACAGGCTATCAGCCATTTACTTGAACGTCGCCACAATGATGTTGATGATTACAAGTTAATAGTGCCAGCAGCCCTTCTCGCGCAGCAGAAACAAACACAGCAAATATTTAATATTGTTATGTCATGTGTCGCAGGTATTTCATTACTGGTGGGCGGCATCGGAATTATGAATATCATGCTCGCGACGGTACTTGAACGTACTAAGGAAATCGGCTTATTACGCGCCGTTGGCGCTACTCAAAAAGACATTCAAATGCAGTTTATTGCCGAGAGTTTCACCATCTCGATTCTCGGTGGCATCTTGGGGGTGGTTTTTGGCATATTGCTATCAGAACTAATCTCAGTCTACTCTGAGTGGGCGGTGTCATGGTCAATTAGCGCCATCGTACTCTCGTTTAGCATCTGTGCACTAGTCGGTTTAACCTTCGGAGTTTATCCTGCAGTAAAAGCATCGAAGCTAGACCCTATCGACGCCCTGCAAAGTGACTAATTCACTTTGCCCGCACTTTCCTTCGCACTGGGATCAAAAAAGCCGATACATCTTGTGATGTATCGGCTTTTTAACAATAAACGATTGTCTTATTTAACCGCTTGTTTTACTGCACCTAGGTGAGCGATAACTTCGTAAAGCTCAGCCGCCATACTTTGGCGATTCTCTTTGGTGTCTTTTAATGTATTAGCCATCACTACTACAGTTGCTGGATGAACTAATAAATCTTTAGCGTGGTAACAGCTGCCATTAGTTACTTTTGGTAGTTTGCCATCGTGGTGGTAATCAGCTTCAATTTCTTCAAGACTAATTTTCTGCATTGAATCCGCCGCCTTCATGATGGCATCGACGTATTCTTTACACACTGGATTGCTCTTACTAAATGCAGGTAAAAACTCTTTAGCAATATCAACTAACTGGCTCGATGCAGTACCAAGATCTTTATAAGATGCTGTATTGATTTGTTGCGTGGTTAGTTTGGCTAACTTGCCGTAGTTGTCTAACAGATCGCTGCTGTTAGCAAATGCGCTAGCTGATAAGCAGCTAAGCGATAAAGCGATTAACATTTTTTTCATTTGAGCATTCCGATATATACAAAACACACAAATGATAATGATTATCAAGTGCTGGTGCAATGAATTATTTAAAATTCATTGCACCTTTATCAGATAACGCCGTTAATAAAGCGCGTAACCGCCTTTAAGGTGGCCAACATTTTCAAAACCAAGACGAATTAGCGCTTGAGCGGCAACATAAGAACGGCTACCACTGCGACATAGCAACACAATTTCAGCGTTTTTATCATGCTTGTGTTCATTGATAAACTGAACGAATCGCGTCAACGGCACATTTTCGTCAAATGACGCATCATGCTCTAATGCGTATTCGTGTGGTTCGCGAATATCGATCAATTTAATCGCATGCTTGGACTGCATCGCTCGTGCTAATGATTCGCTATCATATTCATTCATTTTCTGTTTTTGACACTCGCCTACAAAGGCACCACAGATTATTTCACTGCCACTTTCATCGACAATATGCTGATCTAACACATCTTTCTGATTCACAAATTGTTGTTGATTAATCACACCATCTAATGTTTGCTGCAATAACTGATTACGAGCGACTTCAGCATCAATCGAGCTAGTAAATTCATTGTTGTAATCGTGACTAGGACACAACAAGGTATCGCGAGAAACCAAGGCATCAATATAACGTAGGCTGTGATACATATCCGCCGTATTTGAACACTCAAAGTTAGTGCGTCCTAAACTGCCCATCAAGATAGTATCGCCACAGAATAAGTATTGTGCATCTAAATGATCTGTCACAGGCTCACACAATGCCATGCTAATACTGTCATTCGTATGGCCTGGCGTAACAATGCGCACTAGCCACTTATTGCTGACTTCGATATATTCAAATTCACTATCGCCAACAGAAACTGATTGAGTATTCGACGGCCAACCTAAGTGATCACAAGTTTGCGACGCTAAGTATTTATCACTAATGTCGTTACGACTTGACTGATGATCGGCATGGCCATGAGTATCAATCACGGCAACTAAATTAAGCTGCTGACATTCAATCAAGGTATTAATACGGCTGCTAACTTCACTTAGTGGATCGATAACAATTGCCGATTTATCACTTGGCTCAACATACAACCAGGTACAACTGCCGCCAACCTTAAATTGCACTAGCCCTGATAGCGGCGCTTTATCATCGATGTGATGTTGCGACATCAAACAGCTGTGACCCAATGCCATTGCCGATTGCTCAATACGCTGACAGGCTTCATCAACTTCACTCTGGGTCATTGCAGGGCCAAACGACATGCGAATTGCCGCTTCACTTTGCCAAACAGGCAGTCCCATCGCATCGAGTACAAAACTGCGCGTCACTTTTGAACTACACGCCGAACCCGAGCTTACACGAATGCCTGCCGCATCGAATAAGTCCATGATTTCTTTTGAGCTAAAGCCTTCGATAGCAAAGTTCAACGTCGTTGGCACGCTGTTATCAAAATCGTGATTAAACACCACGTTGCCAAAGGCTTTTTCTAGCGATGCACGCAGTTGGTGTCTAAATTTATGCAATTGCTCATTTGGGGTAAAAGCGAAGTCTGATTCCCCCAACATAATCGCAAATATTTCATTTAGTGCCGCCATACCCGGTAAGTTTTCTGTGCCTGAGCGCAAGCCACCTTCTTGACCACCGCCAGCAATAAACGGCGTGAAAGGCGCACTCTTTCTAATATATACAAACCCTATACCTTTTGGCGCGTAGAGTTTATGGCCACTGAAAGGGGCGTAGTCAATTGTCGTTTGCGCTAAATTTAACCCTGTTTTCCCAAGCGCCTGCACACAATCAACCATCCAGTATACGTGTGGATTGTTGGCGCGGATAACTTGCTCTATCGCCGATAAATCTTGATAAACTCCAGTTTCGTTATTAACCGCCATGGTACAAATCATTAATGCATCACCAACGTGCTGCGCGATAAATTCTTTATCTAGTGTTCCTTTGTTATCAACAGGGATAGCAACCACATCCGCGTGAATCCCCAGAATATGATTCCAATGCTTAAGCGACTCAGGTACTGCTTTGTGCTCTGTTGCACCATAAAGCAAACAATATTTCTTGCCAGACTCCATGCTTTGTCTTGCCGCAGTTAACGCCGAAATAATCCCAGTTTGAATGCCTTCTGTTGCACCACTGGTAAAAATCACCTCACCTTCACCAGAGCCTAATATACGCTGCGCGCGCTCACGCGTTTGCATCATGATCTGCTTAGCGCGTAAGCCAGTGACATGACTACTACTTGGATTACCAAACGAAGTTTTCATGGCGGCAAGTGCTGCGTCGGCAGCTTGCGGTAATACAGGGGTCGTGGCATTAGCGTCCAAGTAAATTTGGCTAAGTGATTGTTGCAATGACATAGTTGAATTCTCTACTAACTGAAGGTGCTTACATTGATAAAAAGATCTATATAACTAAAAGTAATATCTAATTTCAGATAAGCATATTAACAGCAATTGTCTATTATTCAACCCTTAAAAAAATGCGGATTATTGACTAGATTGGAGAAAGCGCGATGAACAATGGAGTGTGCCAGACGATATCAATCGTCCACCCCAATACTAACTGAATCGCCAATAACATGAAGGCGAAATTTGGACAGTAAATAACCTAAATGATTACACCAATAATGAGGACTTCTTACTAATGAAAGCCTCTGCTTGTAAGCTATCAAGTGGCTTAGAATACAAGTACCCCTGAGCCTGAGAACATTTGTTTCGCAATAAAAACTGCGCTTGTTCTTGGGTTTCTACCCCTTCTGCTATTATCGCCAACCCTAGTTGCTCAGCCATAACAATAATCGCCTGCGTGATAGCTGTGTCGTTTGTGTCCTGCGGAATATCGCCGATAAACGAGCGATCTATTTTCAGGCGATGCACCGGCAAACGCTTGAGATAACTCAATGATGAATATCCGGTGCCAAAGTCATCGATAGCCAGTGTAACGCCAAGTTCGCGCAATTTATGCAAACGGGCAATCGCGTCATCAGGCTGATGTAATATGAAACTTTCGGTGATCTCTAGCTCGAGATATTGTGGCGCTAAACCACTCACCGCCAGTGCGTTTTTCACATGATTGATTAATTCGTCAGATTGTAATTGCTTAGCGGAAACATTTACCGACATCGCGCCGAACACCAATCCACTATCTAACCATTGCTTTGCTTGCTGACATGCAGCTCTTAGCACCCAATGGCCAATTTCTATAATGGTATTGTTCTCTTCTGCAAGCGTAATAAATTGATCCGGATAAATTAAAGGATGCTCATGTGGTTGCCAGCGAATCAGCGCTTCAACACCAATAATCTTATCAGTGGCGATGTCTATTTGCGGCTGATAGTGCAATATAAACTCTTCTCTAGCGATAGCTTGATCGATATTCGCTTCCAGCTGCATTCTGTCCATCGCCTTTTGCGTTAAGCATTGAGTGTAAAACTGATAGGTTTGCTTACCGCGCTCTTTCGCTTGATACATTGCAGCATCAGCATGCTGAATCAAGGTGTCGCTATCGACGCCATCATTGGGATAAATTGAAATACCAATACTGGCAGACACCATGACTTTTTTATCTTGGATATCTACGCGGTGCTTAAGATTAGAAACCAGCTTTTCAGCGGCTTGTTGAGCGGTATTCGTCGCTTGATTTATCGGTAAAACAACAACGAACTCATCGCCGCCTAGGCGCGCAATAAAGCAGTGTTCTCCCATGACATCGTTAATTATTCTCGCCGCTTTTTTAACGATATCATCACCCGCTTTATGGCCTAGGCTGTCATTGACGAATTTAAAATTGTCTAAATCGATAAACAACAATGCCAATTGCTTATTAGTTTCTCGATATTGCCTAATTTGCGACATCAAATAACTATTGAGAGATAAGCGATTAGGTAGGCCTGTTAGCGCATCTTTATAAGCGAGATCATACAATAGCGACTGTGTCTTTTTGGTTTCACTAATGTCAGCAAGCAAACAAACAAAGTGGGTAATTTCCTCGCCATTTTTTACATGATTTACCGTCAATTTACAGGCTACAGCATCGTGGTTTAGGGTATGTATTTGTGTTTCACCGGACCATTTTATCGGATGGGTAGCTAATAAATCTTTAATGATTTGGCGCTGCGAAATCGAAAAAATCTCGCTAAAATGCATTGAATCCAGCGGGATGTTTTGCGAACAAAATAACTGGTTAAAAGCCTCGTTCACATTGATGATGTAACCATTCGCATCTAAAATCACTGCCGCTTCAGTGATATTTTCAAACACACTCGCCGCCAGTTTTAATTCCTCGCGATGCGCGCGCTGCTCAGTGATATCAAACTCCGAACCCGCCATTCGGATAACTTCACCTTGTGCATTGCGTTTAGCAATACCGCGATCGACAATCCAAGTAATACCACCTTGCTTATCAACAATTCGATACTCTTCTTCAAAAACTTCCGTTTTACCAGCAAAGTGATCTTCAACCGCCTGCATAACTCGTGGTAAATCATCAGGGTGAACTGACTCCACCCATTCGTTCTGATCGCCAGTGAAATCAGATTTAGTTCCACCGCGTAACTGGCACCAACTTTCAGAAAAATGAACACTCTTGTTAACCAAATCCCAGTCCCAAATAGCCCCAAAGGCCCCTTCAACAACCAGCTCGTAGCGCAACATTAACTCTTCTAACTGAAACTTGGCCTCACTAAATTGAGTTAGATCGACGATGTGAACAATCGCCTTGTGATAATTTTCTTGAACATTGAGCAATAAAATAGAATCAAGGTGTGAGCTGTCGGTGGTAATGGTAAATGGAACTCGAAAACAACTGCGGCCTTGAGCTGTTCGGTGCAGATGAGTTAGACCGTGGGCAAGAGAACTGGCTATATTAGTATGAAAAAATTCATCAAAGTCAGATTGGGTATCTAATGAGAATAGCGTTAACGTTAAATCATCAACGCTAATAAGCGACAAATCAAAGTGCTTTGAAATTGAAATCTCAAAACTTGCAGTAGTATCAAACAGCGCTGAATCTATTTGTTCATAAGTCGACATTTCTTCGCCAGTTTCAAACGTCAAATAACTCTAATTATTGGATTAAATATCAACTTTTGCTAGCACTTTCGTATTAAAAAGAATAAAAAACAGCCAAGTAATTGAAATTTAAGTAGACTAACGTCGTAACCATTTAAGTTGGATATTTTCAGCTGAATAAAAAAACGCCGCAAAAATTTGCGGCGTCCTTCCATATGACAGGTATATGAAATTTAGATGACAATTGAATTAATTCCCTGCTACTTTCATCTCTTCTAATAAAATAGAGCCACACAGCGTACTCTTGCGGGTATCAGGGTCATTACTAATCGCAACAATATTGCGATATAAATCATTGAGGTTGCCTGCAATAGTGATCTCGTGAACAGGGTATTGAATAATCCCATTTTCCACCCAAAAACCTGCCGCACCACGCGAATAGTCTCCGGTAATAATATTGACAGATGAGCCCATCAAATCGGTCACTAATAATCCAGTGCCCATTTGTTTTAACAGCTCGCTCTGAGTTTCAACGGTGTGATTTACAAACCAAGTATGGGTACCACCAGCATGTCCTGTCGGCGCCATATTAAGTTTGCGTCCCGCGTAACTCGTGATCAGATACGAGGCCAAAATACCGTTATCAATCACAGTCAGATCTTTCGTCGCCAATCCTTCATGATCAAAAGGCGTTGAGGCTAAATAGCCTTTCAAATGGGGCTTTTCTTCAATCGATAACCAATCAGGGAAAATCTGCTCACCCTTGCGATCGAGTAAGAAACTGGCTTTGCGATACAGACTACCGCCACCAATTGCCGACACTAGATGACCAATAAAACCCGCAGAAAGTTGTGAACTGATCACCACTGGTACCGTCATGGTATCAAGTTTTTTGGCGCCTAAGCGGGCAAGGGTATTTTTTGATGCTTGCTCGCCAATGTAGCTTGCGGCATCAATGCGATCAGGATAACGAGACACGCTATATTCGTAATCGCGCTCCATTTCCCCGTCTTGCTCGGCAATAGTGACACAAGACAAACTGTGGCGGGTACTTGGATAACCAGCGATTAAACCATGGCTGTTACCGTATACGCGTAGACCTTGATGTGAGCTGTAAGAAGCGCCATCACAGTACGTAATTTTATCGCTGAAATCCAAAGCAGCGGCTTCAGTTTCAAGCGCTAGATCAATCGCGTACTGTGGATCTAGTGAACCCGGATGATACAAATCTAAATCCGGAATATCTGTCGCCATAAGTTCGGCATCAGCCAAGCCATTATAGGGATCTTCAGAAGTGTGTTTAGCAATAGAAATCGCTGCAGAAACTGCACTTTCAATCGCGCTTTCGCTTAGATCTGAGGTTGAACTACTGCCTTTGCGGTGACCGCAATAAACGCTGATGCCCAAGGCACCATCGTGGTTAAATTCAATAGTTTCAACTTCACGCGAACGAGTCGATACACTCAAGCCTGTTTGCTTACTCATCGATACTTCAGCACTGGTTGCACCGTGTTTTTTCGCTGAATCTAAGGCTTTAGCCACCGATTCTTTTACTCGCGCTAATTCATCAAAAATATCGTCGTTAGCTGCCACAGAGTTCTTCCTTCAAATAATTTTGCGACATCTTAGCACGCTTCACGTTCTCGCTGGATACTGGATCTGAAATTAATGATACAATACGCGCAATTGACTTTATTATTTCGAGAACACACATGAGCAAAGCGAAAAAAGCCCCCATCGATTTAAACGATGAACAAGACGATTGGGTGAGCCGCAGCGAGCTAAAACGCCAAGCCGATGATCTACACGCCCTAGGTCGCACCATTATGGATTTAGCAGATAGTCAGCGTGCAATGATCCCAATGAATGACGAACTACGTGCTGCCGTCGAACTAGCAAACCGCATTCGCAACAAAAAGGAAGGCTTTCGTCGTCAAATGCAATTCGTTGCTAAAATGCTGCGCAACAGCGATGTCGACGAGATTAGAGAGTCACTAACTCAATTTGATAAACGCGATAAACGCGCCGATGTTGAATCTAAAAAGTTAGAAAAACAGCGCGATCGCCTGATCAAAATGGGTGATGTTGCTATTAACGATTTTCTAGAAAATCATCCGCAAGCTGACCGCCAAAAACTGCGTCAATTGGTGCGCCAGGCAGCAAAAGAAGTGAAAAAAGAAAAACTGGCTAAAGGATATAAAGAACTCTTCAAATACATAAAAGAATGTAAAACGTTGTAATTACCTAATCCAGCCACCCTAACGCCGCTAAATCTAGCGGCGTTTTAGTCACTAACACCCCATTCTTGTCGGCATAAATATAATCGCCCGCATCAATATCAACACCACCAATGTGAATAGCAACACCGATATCCCCTAGTCCTCGCTTATCGGTTTTCAAAGGATGCGCCGCCAATGCCTGCACCCCAAGTTTTATTTGTGCAATCGCGTTTACATCGCGAATACAGCCATTAATGATAATGCCACGCCAACCGTTTTTCGCAGCTTTCTCAGCCAGCATATCACCCAGCATGGCGCGATTTAACGAGCCGCCACCGTCCACTACCAGCACCTTTCCTCGGCCATCGCT